>CAMBJN010000034.1 GCA_945867755.1 Polynucleobacter meluiroseus | reverse complement strand
GATTCATTTATTAACAGCCTACGTTTGGGGTTTATCAAACGTTAGAGAAAAAACCAGCAAATAATGTCAAATGACTTTTTAGCGGATGAGGGTGGCTCAAAAAATACAGTTGAGCTTTCTCTCTACGAAATAAGGCGCAAAATTTACCCCCGCTCAGTGAGTGGGGTTTTTGCCAATTGGCGCTTGATATTGGTTTTGGCAACACAGATTCTTTTCTATGGTTTGCCGTGGGTGCAATGGAACGACCGTCAGGCGGTTCTCTTTGATTTGGTATCGCGTAAGTTTTATATCTTTGGCCTAGTGCTTTGGCCACAAGACATTATTTACCTAACTCTTTTACTGATACTTTCAGCTTTAGCGCTTTTCTTATTCACGGCTGTTGCTGGTCGTTTGTTCTGTGGGTACGCCTGCCCACAAACTGTCTATACAGAAATATTCATGTGGATCGAGCGCAAGGTTGAGGGAGATCGCTTTGCACGTATCCGTTTGGATGGCGAAGAGTGGCCTTGGAATTTCCGTAAGTGGCGTCTCAAACTCACCAAGCATGCTTTGTGGATTTTGATCGCACTGTGGACTGGATTCACATTTGTTGGTTACTTCACGCCGATCAAGGTGTTGAGCGCTGAGCTGATTGCTTTCACTTTAGGACCTTGGCAAGCATTTTGGTTGCTTTTCTATAGCTTTGCCACTTGGGGTAATGCAGGTTTTATGCGTGAACAAGTATGTAAATACATGTGTCCGTATGCACGTTTTCAAAGCGTGATGGTGGATAAAGACACATTTGTGGTTACTTATGACAAAACACGAGGTGACCCACGCGGTAGTCGTGCAAAAGCAGATAACCATAAAGAACTTGGTTTGGGTGATTGCGTCGATTGCAGTATCTGTGTTCAAGTGTGCCCAACAGGTATTGATATTCGTGATGGCTTGCAATACATGTGCATTGGTTGTGGGGCATGTATTGACGCTTGCGACCAAGTGATGGACAAGGTTGGTTACGACAAAGGCTTGATCCGTTACACATCTGAACGCGCGATGCTTGAGCACATGGATAACAAGAAGGCCAGACATTACATTTTCAGGCCACGCGTCCTGATTTATATCGGGATCATGTCTGTCTTGTTAATAGCATTTGCCAGCTCTGTGTTCTTACGTAATCCTTTGCGAGTTGATGTGATGCGCGACCGAGGTGCATTAGCGCGTGAAGTTGAAGGCACCAAGATAGAAAACGTTTATCGCTTGCAAATCATGAACTCTTCTGAAAACCCAATGAAAGTCAGCATTGTTGCCACTGGTTTACCAGGCATGCAAATTTTGAGCTCTCAGGGTAAAGAAATCACTGAGCTTGTTGTGAGCTCATCAAGCAATCTATTGATACCAGTGAAAGTCAGGGTGGCGATTGATGATGTCAAAACCGGCACACATCCCATTAGTTTTGATATTGAAGCCACTGAAAGTGGACCCAATGCCTCTAGCACTCTAAGAGTTCGTGATGAGAAGTCTAGTTTTATTGTGCCAAGATAAGAGTAATATTTGAAGCTAAAAGCTGGAGTAGGAAAAGGAGATTTTATGTCAAAAGAACAAGATACAAAACCATGGTGGAAGCAACTATGGCCTTGGTTAATCATCAGTGGGCCAGCGATTGGTGCGATAGGTTCCGCTATCACTATTTGGTTTGCCTTCACTCAAGATGTTGATCAGACGATCCGCGAAGGTGTTATTAAACAAGGTTTAAAAATTGAGCAGGTGATTAAGTGAAATATCGTTTATGGATGTGGATTTTGTGGCCATCCTTCTTGGTGGGCGGTATTGCTGAGGGAATATTTTTCACTTTGGTGCAGCCTGAAGATTTGGTTTTTCTAGATCAGCCAATTCATGCATCTAAAGAAGCAATCTACACGGTTGGATTCTTTGCTTTTTGGTTCTTGTGCGCTCTATCAAGTGCACTCACGATTTATATCTTGCCTGGATCAGTTCGCGATCTGAATGATAAAAATGACGGAGGTTGGCTTTAAGAGAAGCACAAGTATTGACTGACATTAAATAAAAAAGCAGCCCAATGAGCTGCTTTTTTGTTTAACTAATAGTTTTGATCAAATCAAGTAGTGGATGCGCAATTAATGGCTCTTGATTTACCAGCTAATTCTAGTAAGCCATCCATATCAATTAACTTGAGGTGGCGTTGCTTGATTTGAATCAGACCTGATTCAGTAAAGCGTGAGAATAAACGACTCACCGTCTCTAGCTGAATACCTAAATAGCTGCCAATCTCTTCACGACTCATGCGCAAATGATATTCATTGGGCGAATAACCTCTGGCCGCAAGGCGGTCTGAGAAATTCAATAAAAAGCTGGCTAAACGTTCTTCGGCGCGAAGACTTCCTAAGGACAGTAAATGACGTTGATCTTGAGTCAATTCTTTACTCAAGATGCGATGAAATTGTTGTTGTAGCGATGGAATTTGTCTTGCCAAGGTTTCAAACTCGCTGAATTTAACAACGCACGCCTCGCTATCTTCTAGAGCGACAGCATTTGATTGGTATTGATTATTGCCAATACCATCTAAGCCTAGCATTTCTCCTGGAAGATGAAAACCTGTGATTTGCTCACGACCATCTGGAAGGGCGTACTCAGTTTTTAGGGTGCCAAGCTTGATGCCATAAACAGCCGTCAAGGTATCGCCTTGACGGTACAAGGATTCACCCTTTTTTAAGCGAACTCGCTCATTGACCAAGGAGTCAATTTTGCTGATATCTTCAGAATTAAGACCAACCGGCAAACAAAATTCCCCCAAAACGCAAGTTGAGCATTTATTGGCGGAAGTAGAGTTATCGATTCGATTCATGTTTGTTTGCTTTACATCAATGCGGTTACAGAGAACTCATTGGTACTATTCTATCCCTTTGCAATTAACAATACCACTTAGGAATTATCGGTAAGTATGGTCACATTCACGTTATTTCTGACGATATTTATAGGAGCCTTGGTCAGCGGTTGGCACTGTGCTCTCATGTGCGGGGGGATTGCTGCTGGTTTAGAGCGAGCCAAGCAAAGTGCATCTTCTGGGCAAAGCACCACTGCTTTACGCTTTATTTCTCAGAAAAAACTGGCCTTTGAACATTTATTGACCCATTTGGGCAGAATTTCAACTTATGTTCTATTGGGCGTTTTGGCTGGAACTTTGGGTTTTCCGCTCTGGCAGCAAGGCTGGTTGCCAGTTCAAAGAGGCTTATTTGCTCTGGCTGCGCTGATCTTTTTGTTTCAGGGCTATCTTGTTTTAACTAAAAATAAAACTAAAACCTCTGCGTGGGAGGTTTGGCTGAATACCAAAACCGCCGCATTGTGGTCAAAACTATCAAAATCACTTCATCAGCCCGACCGTAAGCCACACTTTTTAGTTGGTTTGGTATGGGGTTTGGTTCCCTGTGGTTTGATTTACAGCATCTTGCCCTTGGCTTTTCTGTCCGGGGATGGGGTGTCCGGGGGCTTACTGATGCTGGCCTTTGGACTGGGAACATTACCCAATCTTTTATTGATTTCCGGCTTTTCTGCGCGCTTGGCTTCATGGGGCCATCAAGCTTGGACACGCTATATGGCTGCGGGCTTGATGATTTTCACAGGACTGTTTGGTCTATATAGGGCCCTCACCTTGCCTGATGCTCTTCTCAAAGGCGGCTTTTGCATTGGCTGAAGTTTGAATTACAATAGCGACCTAGATGGTTAAATAAAAAAGATTAGATTTCTGGTATCTATTGGCCAGACATCCTTAACCCAAATATAAACAGATTCCCTTTTTAAATTTATGACTCCTGAACAGCTCAAGCTGGTGCTTGAAACTGCACTTTTATGTGCTGATGAACCCATGACAATGAACGACTTACGTCGTTTGTTCTTAGAAGAACTTTCTGCAGGAGAGCTGAGTGTGGCTTTGTCTCAGATTCAGGAAGATTGGTCAGATAAGGGCATGGAGCTTTTAGAGCTTGCGACTGGCTGGCGCTTTCAGAGTCGCTTAAACATGCGTGAGTATTTAGATCGTTTGACGCCTGAGAAGCCACCAAAATATTCAAGAGCCGTGATGGAAACTTTGGCCATCATCGCTTATCGTCAGCCGGTGACGAGAGGTGAAATTGAAGAGATTCGCGGTGTGGCGGTGAGCTCTAATGTGGTGAAACAGTTAGAGGACCGCGGTTGGATTGAAGTGGTGGGGCACAAAGAAACAGTTGGACGCCCTGGTTTATTTGCTACAACACGCCAATTTTTAAATGATTTAAGTTTGACTACTTTACAAGAATTACCCATGCTCGATGATGCCTCAGCTCAAGCTGAATCTGTGGCTCAGCGAGTGATGGAGTTTGAAGGTGCTCCTGATGTGACTGATGTGGCTGACACATCAAGTGATCAAGTATCAACATCAACTGCAGCAATCGATGCACTAAACAATAACGAAAAAACTAATGACTAGTCCTGAATTTGAATCTGAACAACCCGCCAAAGTGGATGGGCAAGAGGCTGGTGAAAATAGCGAGACTCGACCAAAAAGAACTGGACGCAGCCCCTACAACAAAGGTCGAGGCAGACGCCCACGAGATGAAAATACACCTGCTAGCGATCAGCCTGCAGGAGAAAATCAAGTGACTGAAGCAGGTGCTGGTACGGGAACGAATGAGCAACCTTCAGCAGAGGGTGAGTTAGCAACAAGACCTCCTCGCGGACCGCGTCATCCAAGGGGTGATCGTGGCGATAAATTTGCCAGAGGTCCGAGAAACAAAGGCAATAACGGTGACAGAGGTGATAAAGCAAATCATCCGTCACGCCATCAAGAACCTAAAGCTAGTCCAACAAGCGAAGAAAGCCAAGCTTTATTTGCATCGGTTGTATCAGGTGAATTTGACGCAACCTTGGATACGCCTGAAGTTGAAACTGAAGTAACACATGACATGGTTGCTCAGACATTGGCTGAGTTAGAGACTGAGTCACATTCATCTGAATCAGAAACAAAAGAAGCTCAAGCTGAAGAAGACTTAATGCCTGGTTTGCATTTTTCCAATGTGGATGAACTGCCACTAAGTTTGCGTGATGAAGTTTGGTCTGATCTTGATGATGTTGATGAAGAAGGGTTTGACGAAGACACTGTTAAGTTGCACAAGGTTCTTGCCGATGCTGGTATGGGCTCGCGACGTGACATGGAAGATCTGATCATTCAGGGTCGCGTTTCTGTAAACGGTATGCCCGCTCACATTGGCCAACGCGTTGGACCAACGGATCAAGTCAAAATTAATGGCAAGATGGTTCATCGCAAGATTCAAACAAAACCGCCGCGCGTGATTCTTTATCACAAGCCGGCCGGTGAAATTGTTAGCCAATCAGATCCTGAAGGTCGTCCAACTGTATTTGATCGCTTGCCAAAAGCCAAACAAGGTCGTTGGATTGCAGTGGGTCGTTTGGACTTCAATACCGAAGGCTTGTTGTTGTTCACAACATCTGGTGAATTAGCTAATCGCTTGATGCACCCACGCTATGGCGTTGAGCGCGAGTACGCTGCGCGTATTTTGGGTGATTTAGAGCCGGAGCAAGAAAAACTCTTAAAAACCGGTATCAATTTAGATGACGGGGTTGCTAAATTCTTGCGCTTGACCAGTGGCGGCGGAGAAGGGGCTAACCGTTGGTATCACGTGGCATTAACAGAAGGTCGCAACCGTGAAGTTCGTCGAATGTTTGAGACGGTTGGTCACATTGTGTCTCGTTTGATTCGAACTCGTTATGGTTTATTTGTTTTGCCACCAAGATTGCGTCGCGGTCGCTGGGAAGAAGTTCCTTCCGATCAAATTGTGCAACTCATGAAAATGGCTGATTTGAAAGTGCCTCAGGGCATGGGTGAGAAATCACGTCGCGATCCCCGCGAGAGTGGTAACCACGCCCCACGTGAACACAGTGGCGGTCAACCTGATCCAATGCAAACTTCAGTTTCATACTGGGGATCTAAGGACGCATTAAGACAGGCATCAAACACCAACCGCTTTGCTCAAGGCCATGCGGATGATCGTGGTGGCAGACATAAGGGCAGTAGTAATAGTGGTGGAAGAGGTAAACCGGGTCAAGGTAGTAGGCCTGGCCAAGGAAAACCAGGTCAAGGCGCTCGCTCAGGGGGTTTTGGACAGCGTCGCGATGAGGATAGTCAAGCTGGAGTGCACCATGGTAGTGCATTTGGTAGCGGAGCTGATAAACCTCGTTCTGGTCAAAAATATGGGAAAAAAGGCCCAGGCCAGGGCGGTTCTCGCTCAGGTCAGGTCCAAAATCGCTCTTCAGGTGGCAAACCTGGGGGTAAATTTGGTAAAAAATTCTCAAAACCCAGTTAAATTGTAAGAAAAGCTAGGGGATATCCCTTGGCAGTACAGGCTAGTTCTTATATAATTAAACTGTTTTGTAGTTCCGGCTAAAGTTGCGTTCAACGTAGGTCGGGCATGTTCTTTTTGTTTAGGAATATGGGCTATATGCCCATTTTTTTTTGGTGAAAGAAAACGTAATAGTCGATGGCGAACGAACAAGTTTTGATTGCTGATGCTCTAAAGAGCCTAGGTTACCTACTCGTTGATATCGAGCGAGAAGGCCGTGGCTTGTTGCGTGTCACGATTGAAAACGTTGATTATGAGCGCTCAATCGATATTACTGATTGTGAAAAAGTGAGTCGTCATCTGAATTACAGCTTGCCTGTAGATAACGTTAACTATGAGCGATTAGAAGTTTCTTCACCAGGCTTGGATCGACCTGTAAAGACTGTTGCTGACCATATTCGATTTATGGGTTTGGAAGCAAACATCAAATTACGCGTTGCACATGCTGGCCGAAAGAACTATGTAGGTGTTTTGCAGGGTTTGATCAGTGGTGACGCTGATTCTGTTGATGCCAAGTTGGGTCTGTTAATTAAAAACACAGATGGCAGCGAGGCAATGTTTGAATTTACTCTGGCCGAGGTTGAAAAAACTCGGTTGGTTCCCGTAGTTGATTTCAAAGGAAGAAAATCATGAGTCGTGAAGTCCTCATGCTAGCTGACGCTTTAGCACGCGAGAAAAACGTTGAACGAGATATCGTATTCGAAGCACTTGAGATGGCCTTGGCCTCTGCAAGTAAAAAACGCTTCAATGAAGACGTGGATATTCGTGTTGCCATTGATCGCGACACTGGTGAATATGAAACTTATCGTCGTTGGTTGGTTGTGCCAGATGAAGCTGGTCTGCAAGAGCCAGACAAAGAGATTCTTTCATTTGAAGCGAAAGAACAAATTTCTGACATTGAAATCGGTGATTTCATTGAAGAACAGGTTGAGTCTGTGACTTTTGGCCGTATTGGCGCACAAACAGCGAAGCAAGTGATCTTGCAGCGCATTCGTGACGCTGAGCGTGAGCAGATTTTGAATGACTATTTAGAGCGTGGCGAAAACGTCATGACGGGCACTGTGAAGCGTGCCGATAAAAATGGTTTGATCATTGAATCTGGTCGCGTGGAAGCTTTATTGCGTCGCGACCAAATGATTCCAAAAGAAAACTTGCGCAGCGGTGACCGCGTGCGCGGTTTTATTTTGAAAGTGGATCGTGAGGCCCGCGGCCCACAGATTGAACTTTCAAGAACAGCCCCTGATTTCTTGATCAAATTATTTGAGAATGAAGTTCCTGAGATGGATCAAGGTTTATTAGAGATCAAGGGCGCCGCTCGTGATCCTGGCATTCGTGCAAAGATTGCTGTGGTTGCACACGACAAGCGCATTGACCCAATTGGTACGTGTGTGGGTGTGCGTGGTACACGCGTCACAGCAGTTCGTAATGAAGTTGCTGGCGAAGCCGTTGATATTGTTTTGTGGTCTGAAGATCCAGCGCAATTCGTGATTGGTGCTTTGGCACCTGCTCAAGTTCAATCAATCATGGTGGACGAAGAGAAGCATGCCATGGATGTGGTTGTTGATGAAGAGAACTTGGCGATTGCCATTGGCCGCAGCGGTCAAAACGTTCGCTTAGCCAGTGAGTTAACTGGCTGGCATATCAACATCATGACTTCTGAAGAGTCTGCTCAGAAAACTGAAGAGGAATCAGGAAAAGTGCGCGCTTTGTTCATGGAAAAATTGGACGTGGATCAAGAAGTTGCTGACATTTTGATTGAAGAAGGCTTCAATAGTTTGGAGGAAGTTGCTTACGTGCCTTTATCAGAAATGCTAGAAATCGATGCATTCGATGAAGATACGGTGAATGAATTGCGTACTCGCGCACGTGACTCGTTGTTAACGATGGAGTTGGCAAAAGAAGAGCGTGTTGAAGAGGTATCGCAAGATTTACGTAGCTTAGAAGGTATGACTACGAATCTTGTTGCCAAATTGGCAGAAGGTAATGTCCATACCCGTGATGACCTAGCGGAATTGGCTGTTGATGAGTTAGTCGAAATGACTGGCATCAACGAAGAAGACGCAAAAGCTCTCATCATGAAAGCTCGTGCACACTGGTTTAACTGATTCATAAGGGGTTCGCATGGCGACCACGACCGTAGAAGATTTGGCAAAAGAACTGAAGCGCACTCCAGCAGCATTGCTGGAGCAGCTTCAGGCTGCCGGAATTAATAAAACAGCAGCGGAAGACAAGCTGACTGAAAAAGATAAAACGAAATTGCTTGAGCACTTACAAGTGGCTCATGGCTCGGATACAACTGCACGCAAAAAAATTACCCTAACCAAACGTGAAACCACTGAGATTCGTCAAGCAGACTCTGCTGGTAAAACTCGCACAGTGCAAGTTGAGGTTCGTAAAAAGCGCGTATTAGTCAAGCGTGATGAATCTGCTAAAGATGAGCCAGCTCCAGAGATTGAGAAGCCCGCAACAGTTTTGGCTGAAGTTACTCCTATCGGCATTTTGGATGATGCTGAGCTAGCAAAAAGAGAAGCTGAAGCCAAGCGCCAAGCGGAATTATTAGCTCGTCAAGAAGCTGACATGCAAGCCGAGATTGATCGCAAAGCTCGCGAAGACTCAGAAAAAGTTGAAGCAAAAACAAAAGCAGCGAAGGCCAGCAAAAAAGATAAAACAAGTCCTGCGGAAGCCCAAGCTAAAGCTGAATCTGAAGAAAAAGAAAAGGTAGCAGCAACTGCAGCTGCCAAAGTTCGTGATGATGAATTGGAAAACATTCGTGTGCGTCGTGCCAAGGCTGAAGCTGAAGCCTTAGCAATCCGAGACATGATGAATGCCCCTGCCAGAGTTCTTAAGGCAGCCAAACCACCCGAAGAGGAAAAGAAGGGCACGCTTCATAAGCCAGTCAAGGCTGAGGGTGCCGATGAAAAGAAAAAAGACAAAGCCAAACCAGGCACCAAGACTATTAAATCAACTGAGTCATCTTCGACTTGGCAAGAAGACGGCAAAAAGCGTGCAGGTGGATTGAAAACTCGTGGAGATACAACCGGTGGATCAGGCAACTGGCGCACGGGTGGTGGTAGGAGAAAAAATCAACAGCAAGCCTCCGATGCGCCAACTAACTTTGTTGAGCCAACTGAGCCGGTGATAAGGGATGTTCATATTCCAGAAACAATCACGGTTGCAGAATTAGCTCACAAGATGTCGGTGAAGGCTGCAGAAGTGATCAAATTGCTCATGGGCATGGGTCAGATGGTTACCATCAACCAAGTCCTAGATCAAGACACAGCAATGATCATCGTTGAAGAGATGGGTCATAAAGCTTTTACTGCCAAATTGGATGAGCCAGATACTGATTTATCAACAGAAGCACATGATGCTGAGTTGATCACAAGACCACCGGTAGTGACTGTGATGGGTCACGTTGACCACGGTAAAACATCTTTGTTGGACTGTATTCGCCGTGCCAAGGTTGCATCAGGTGAAGCGGGTGGCATTACACAACATATCGGTGCTTACCACGTAGAAACTCAGCGCGGCATGATCACGTTCTTGGATACCCCAGGTCATGAAGCCTTTACGGCGATGCGTGCACGTGGTGCCCAAGCGACTGATATTGTTATTTTGGTGGTGGCTGCAGATGACGGCGTGATGCCGCAAACCAAAGAGGCGATCGCACATGCGAAGGCTGCCGGCGTTCCGATGGTTGTCGCAATCAACAAAATTGATAAACCAGATGCTAATCCTGATCGCGTAAAGCAAGAATTGGTTGCTGAAGGTGTTGTTCCTGAAGAGTACGGTGGTGATTCACCATTCATTCATGTGTCTGCTAAAGCTGGCACAGGTATCGATGAGCTTTTAGAAAACGTTTTATTACAAGCTGAAGTTCTTGAGCTAAAAGCTCCGAAAGAAGCTGCAGCGAAGGGTCTTGTGATTGAAGCTCGCCTTGATAAAGGTAAGGGACCGGTTGCAACTATTTTGGTTCAATCAGGCACTTTGCGTCGTGGCGACATGATCTTGGCAGGCTCATCTTTTGGCCGTGTTCGCGCCATGTTGGATGAAAACGGTAAGCCTTGTAATGAGGCGGGCCCATCAATCCCTGTTGAGATTCAAGGTCTATCAGAAGTTCCGGCAGCGGGCGAAGAAGTTATCGCAGTTTCTGACGAACGCAAAGCGCGTGAAATTGCTTTGTTCCGTCAAGGTAAGTTCCGCGATGTGAAGTTAGCGAGACAGCAAGCCGTGAAACTTGAAAGCATGTTTGAAAACATGGGTGAAGGCAGCGTTGAGTCTAAGAACTTGCCAATCATCATCAAGGCGGATGTTCAGGGCTCTCAGGAAGCTTTGTCACAGTCATTGCAAAAGCTTTCAACAGCAGAAGTGAAGGTTGTGATTGTTCATGCAGCAGTTGGTGGTATCACTGAAACTGACATCAACTTGGCCGTGGCTTCCAAAGCTGTGGTGATTGGATTTAATTCTCGTGCTGATGCATTGGCCCGTAAGTTGGCAGAAGCCAATGGCGTTGACATTCGTTACTACAACATCATTTACGATGCGGTTGATGAAGTAAAAGCTGCCATGAGCGGCATGTTGACCCCAGAAAAGAGAGAAGAAATCACTGGCTTGGTTGAAATCCGTCAAGTAATTCAAGTGTCTAAAGTTGGTTCTGTTGCAGGTTGTATGGTCCTTGAGGGTATTGTTAAGCGATCATCACGCGCACGCTTATTGCGTAACAACGTGGTAGTTTGGACTGGCGAATTGGATTCATTAAAACGCTTTAAA
>CAMBJN010000033.1 GCA_945867755.1 Polynucleobacter meluiroseus | reverse complement strand
AGTTACCCGCAAAAATCATGTTGCATCCAAAAGATGCTGAACTTGTTGAAGAATTCCAGGGGCCAGCATTAAAACAGGCGGGCTGGGTGATTCAACCAAATGATCAAGTCGTAAGAGGAGATTGTCTGATCGAGACTGGAAGCAATCGCATCGATGCATCCATTGAATCAAAATGGCAAAAACTTGCTATCGCCATGGGTAAAAAGCCCGTCGAAGATCAAACCTGAGCATGCCTGAACCAACCACAGATAACTCCGTGATGACTGATTTTGTTCAAGCATGTCATGAGCGCATCAATGACGCTCAACTATTGGAAACTCAAGGAAAAGTAATTCGTGTGGCGGGTTTAGTCATGGAAGCAGTTGGATTAAAGCTACCTGTTGGCAGCCCTTGCTACGTTCCCCTACCAAATAATTCACGCGTAGATGCCGAGGTAGTTGGGTTTGATGGTGACCGATTATTTTTAATGCCACTCGGAAACGTTGAAGGTGTAAAGCCTGGGGCCTATGTCATTCCGTCTGACAGCATTCCAAGACCACTTTCTTTTGATCATGAAACATCTCATGAGCAAAGCACCCCTTCATCAGGCAGATCACTCCCAGTCGGATTTCAGCTTTTAGGAAGAGTGATTGACGCAGCAGGAAAAGCCCTAGATTCAGGTCCCGCCATCGAAAGCTACCCCTCTGCCCCCTTGTATGTGCCCCCGATCAACCCTTTGCGTCGATCACCAATAGTCGAAAAACTAGACACTGGGATACGCGCTATTAACGCTGGGCTACCGGTTGGTCGTGGCCAACGCATGGGTTTAATAGCTGGGTCAGGTGTTGGTAAAAGTATTCTAATTGGCATGATGACTCGCTATACAACCGCTGATATCACCGTAGTTGCACTGATTGGTGAACGTGGACGAGAAGTAAAAGAATTTGTTGATGACATCTTGGGCGAAGAAGGTTTGGCCAGGTCTGTGATAGTTGCCGCACCAGCTGATAATTCGGCGATTATGCGCTTGCAAGGTGCGTTTTATGCAACGGCAATTGCAGAATATTTCCGAGATCAAGGTAAAAATGTTCTCTTGATCATGGATTCTCTCACCCGTTACGCCATGGCAGCCCGAGAAATTGGCCTGGCAATTGGTGAGCCACCGGCCACAAAGGGTTATCCACCCTCAGTATTTGCAAAAATACCCACTTTAATTGAACGGGCCGGTAATGGTGAAAGCGGAAGTGGCTCGATCACGGCTTTTTATACCATTTTGACCGAAGGTGAAGAGTCTCAAGATCCAGTAGCAGACTCCGCCAAAGCCATTTTAGACGGCCATATCATCTTAAATCGGCAGTTAGCCGATTCAGGACACTACCCCGCTATTGACATCGAACAATCGATCAGCCGAAGTATGACCACAATTAGTACTGCAGAGCACCAAAAAGAGGCTCGCCAATTAAAGGCTTTAATCTCAAAATACCAAAGAAATCGGGATTTAATCAACGTTGGCGCTTATGTTGCCGGAAATGACCCAATTTTAGATTTAGCCATTGAAAAATACCCCGCCATTGAGCAATTTCTGCAGCAAGGAATTGATGAAAAACACGGTATTGAGGAGAGTTTAAGGGAACTTTCTGCTCTATTCGCTTGATTAGAAACCGCTGGTTTCTAACATAATGGCACCATGAACCCAAGTGTCATTCAACTTCTTATTGACTTAGCTGATCAAAAAGCAAAAACGGCGTCTATTGCGTTGGCCAGTGCTTTGAAAAATGAGCAGTCAACAAAAGATAAAACAGGCACTTTGTACCAGTTTGCCAATCAATATGAAGACAATCTTAGTCAAAAAGCGTTGTCAGGGATGAGTATTTCAGATTACCGAAACACTCGTCAATTTATCAGCAATATTGAAAAGATTGCTGCGCAGCAATCTATCTATATCGAACTTGCAAAAGATGCTGTCAGCCAAAGGCAGGCCGATTTCAGAGAAATTGAAAAAAAACGACTTACATACGAAATATTAAAGAAAAAACAAACCAAGTTATCAGTTGCTCGTGCAAATATGATTGAGCAAACAAACGCTGATGAACTTTCTGTTATGAGAAAAGGGTTTTAAAGTGAATCTTCCAAGCATTCTCAGCACCATTGTCAATAGCCCTCAGCTTGATGTGAGTCAGGTTGACAATAGTCAGCAATCAAATTCTGGTATGAGCTTTGATCAACAGTTGGCCGCTCAAACCGAAAAGCTTAATCAACAAGCTTCAACAATTCAGACATCAGAATCAAAAAGCACTGACTCTAACCAAGCTCAATCGCAAGATACTAAGTTAACAGCAAAAGCTGCAAACGATGCTGATGAAAAAAATACTGATAATTCTGAAATAGTTGAAGCCATGGCAGGTATGGCAGTCGCCCCCTCACTACTCAGTGGTATCAACCTTGCCGCAAAAGTTATTGATCGTTTTGCTACCTCTGATAAAACAACGCAAATTGAGGATGTCTCAACTGCATCAGGGGCCTCTGGAATCGCAAAAAGCTCAATGACAGATTCCACCAATACCGCAATTAATACAATTGCAACATTAAGTTCAACAGAAACTAACTCTGCAATCAATGCAGGATTAGTTGCCACAAACAATGCTCAAGATACCTCTAAACGTTTGCCAGAGCCCAAGGCAATGATGGACGTCAAAGCATTCAATGAAGGCGCTCAAGACAGCTTCAATCAAGCCAACAGAATGAATATGACTGGATTTTCCCCAGAAACCATGGGTCCAGAAGTCACATCACAAACTGACTTGCAAAACGCAAGAAATAATATAGATAACAGAACAGCTAAAAGTAATGACAATTTGTTAGCTTCTAATCTTGTTGATGTAGAAACTCAATTGGCAGAGTTAAAGGCCAGCAACTCATTGAAAGTCAACAATTCACTCAATGCCGCAGCTATTTCTCAAAAAGTTCTTACCTCTGATTTGGCTTTAGATACGACAAACCAGAATATCAGCGTTAACAACAGCAGTAACAATCTACGAACCACACAAGTTGACTCAGTCAATGTGGTCGAATTAAAGCCGCCCGTCTCAAGCCCTGATTGGGGTCCAGCATTAAATCAGCGCATCACCTGGATGGTGGCTAACTCCTTACAGAATGCAAGCATCACGGTCAATCCTCCAAATCTTGGCCCACTTGAGATAAATATCCAAACGGATCAAAACAAAACCAACGTTCAATTCATTGTTACCAGCTCAGAAGTTCGCCAAGCTATTCAGGATTCCATTCCTGCCCTAAACAAAATGTTTGAAAATAGTGGGCTACAGCTTGGCCAGGCTGATATTAATTCAAGAAGCTATAACCAAAATAGAGAAAATGCCAAAACTGATGCTCAAATAAAGAATATTGAGACAATCAGTAATCAGGTTGAAGCAGCATCTATTCAGGGTCAGGGCTTGATTAATACATACGTTTAATAAATAAAATAATGAAGGTTTAAGAAATGGCTGAAAAAGACATTGAAAAAAAAGATGAGGAAGTTCCAAAAAAATCAAAATTGCCTCTCATTATCATTGGTGCGGTAGTGGTTTTAGCTTTAGCTGGAGGCGGTGCTTGGTTTTTTCTGAAGGGTGACCCTGAGGAGGTTGACGAAAAAGCTAAGGCAAAAGCAAGTGCCGTCGAATCCATTCCTGTTTACATGCCGATTGATACATTAACGGTTAACCTAAAAGACAGTCGCCAATATCTTCAGCTAACAATCACCCTTCAATTGAAAAATGGTGAAGATTCAGCACTCGTTAAACTTTATATGCCGCAAGTTCGCACAAGGGCTTTAATCATATTAGCCAGTAAAAAACCAGAGGATGTTATTAGTTCAGAAGGTAAACTGGCTTTGCTAGAAGAGCTTAAAACGATCACTGCAAAGCCCTTTACAGAAAAATTAGAACCAATTGAGATTTTAGATGTATCGTTCACGAGTTTCATTATTCAATAACCATGGCCGAAGAATCTCTCTCTCAAAATGAAATGGACACTCTGCTAACTGGACTTTCGAGTTCAAAAGTAGAGCCTCCATTCCAATTTAGCGACGCAGATGTCGCTAAATATGATCCTCTCAAACAAAGGTATATGGCACAGAAATTGCCAACCCTTGAAATGATCAATGATGGCTTTACTCGCTTAGCCAGAATTACTCTTTACAACTTTTTAAAGAGATCAGCAAATGTAACACCCGGCACGATTAGAGTTATTGAATATGGCGAATTTCTACAGTCCATCATCAATCCTTCTTGCTTAAATTTAGTTCAACTAAAACCATTAAACGGTACCGGACTTTGCGTCTTTGACCCCGATATTTCATTCTTATTCATTGATAGCTTTTTTGGTGGGGACGGTCGCTTTGAACTGGGTGGCCTCGTCAGAGAATTTACCTCTACAGAATTGAGAACCATTCAACGTATTCTTAATCTTCTATTGTTGAATTATCAGACAGCTTGGGAGCCCTACTACCCAATTGAGCCGACGTTTATTCGAACCGAGATGAACCCTACTTTTGCCAATATTGCACCCCAAACAGACTTAACAACAGTGACAACTTTTGTCATTGAGGTTGGCAATATCAGTGGTCGAATTAGCTTCTGTTTACCAAACGCCATGCTAGAGCCTGCAAGAGAAATTATTTCCAGTGACTCACATACTGCCACTGCTGATGTTAAGTCTATTTGGTATGAATCGCTAAAAATGCAAATGTCCGATGCAGAAGTTGTCACTGTTGCAGAGCTTTGTCATATTCCCACCACTCTCCAAAAGGTTTTAGATCTAAAAGTTGGAGATGTTTTATATACAGAACTTCCGCATCTCATTAATTTAAAGGTAGAAGGTTTACCAGTCATTGAGTGCACTTATGGTCAGAAAGATAATCGCTTATGCATTCAAGTAGAAAAGATTATTCATAATTTTGACTCCTTCACACATCTCACCTAAAGAGTTTTTATATGGCAGAAGAAAATAATCCTGATTCCCCTGAAAATATTGCGCAAGAGTTGCCCGCTGACTCTAGCGGTGTTTTCAAAGATTTAAATGTGGGCGATGTGTCTGAGGACAGCCCCCAAAGCATAGATTTTATTTTAGACATTCCCGTTCAGTTAACGGTTGAATTGGGTCGCACTAAAATGCCTATCAAAAATTTAGTCCGCTTAACCCAAGGCTCAGTTGTTCCCCTCAATACAAATGTAGCGGAGCCTCTTGATGTCTACGTCAACGGCACTCTTGTTGCAAAAGCTGAAATCGTGGTCATCCAAGATAAATTTGGTATTCGTCTAACTGACATCATTTCTCCAGCTGAGCGCATGCGTAGGTTAAGCCGCCAATGAGTGCTTTATTTCAAACAACCATCGCACTTGCAGCAGTTTTATTAGCTATATGGGGTTTTGCTTATCTATTGCGTAAACTGCAAATGGGGCGCGGTGGCCCTTCAAATTTAATTCAATTAAAAGCCATCAGCTCATTAGGCCCAAGAGAGAAAGTTGCTTTAATTGAAGTGTCCGGACAATTGATTCTTGTTGGCGTAGCAGCAGGTCAGGTAAGCCACATTGCTACCCTACAAAAAACAACGGGTACGGATGGCGCCGAAGGTGAAACATCCACTCCAGCAACATTTAATGCTAAATCTTGGTTAGATACCTACCTAAGAAAAAATAATGTTAAATAATTGCTTTTCTTTTTTTAAGAAGTTTTCTTTTGTAGAAACTCTGGGTAAATACCAACAGAATCGTGTGAAGTTCTTGGTGATTTCAAGTGTTTTATTTGCTGGATTATTCACTTTTTTTATTCAGCCAGCCCTAGCTCAAGAATTGCCGGGCCTTAATGTCAGTAAAAACGCTGCTGGCGGTCAAACCTATAGCTTAACCTTACAGCTACTTATATTATTAACATCGCTGACCTTTTTACCAGCGGTTATTTTGATGATGACCAGCTTTACGAGGATCATCATCGTTTTATCTTTACTTCGATCAGCCTTGGGCACAACAAACTCACCGCCCAATCAGGTGTTAATTGGTTTAGCTTTGTTTATGACTTTTTTCATCATGAGCCCAGTCATTGATGACATCTATAAAAATGCTTATGAGCCATTAGCTGCAAACAAGATTTCCACCACTGTAGCTATCGATAGAGCGGCAGAACCCCTTAAAGCATTTATGACTAAACAAACAAGGGAGGCTGATTTAGCTCTTTTTGTAAAAATGTCAAAATCTAATGAGGTATTTGACGTTAACAATATCCCATTAACCATCTTAGTTCCCGCCTTTGTTACAAGTGAGTTAAAAACTGCTTTTCAGATTGGATTTACAGTATTCCTGCCATTCTTAATCATAGATATGGTGGTGGCTTCCATTCTAATGGCGATGGGTATGATGATGGTTCCACCGTCCATTGTGTCACTTCCATTCAAATTAATGCTCTTTGTTCTTGTTGATGGGTGGCAATTACTATTAGGTTCTTTAGCTCAGAGTTTTTCTTGAAAAATTCATGAACCCACAAGACACAATGATGCTTGGCAGACAAGCAATTGATTTAACGATCATGTTAGCAGGTCCATTACTCTTAGTTGCCTTGATCATCGGACTTGTGATCAGTATTTTTCAAGCAGCCACTCAGATTAATGAAGCAACACTTTCATTTATTCCAAAACTTTTAGGCATTTTGATTGCATTGGTTGTTGCCGGTCCTTGGATGCTGACATCGTTTGAAGACTACTTCAAGTTAGTGCTGACTAATATTGCTAGTTTTGGCCGTTAAAACACAAGGGCATCTTGATTGAATAGGCCATGTTCCAGATAACCAGTCAAGAATTGCTCAATTTGGTCGCTACTTTTATTTGGCCTTTTAGTCGAATATTGGGTCTTTTTTCAAGCGCCCCCCTTCTTAGCCAGAACTCTTTTCCAGTAACAACACGCATTGGCCTCGCCATTGCCATGACCATTCTGATCATGCCTGGAATCCCGCTCATGGTGACAAAAGATCCATTATCAATGGATGGTCTTCTGATTTTGATTAACCAATTCTTAATTGGTGTTTCAATTGGATTTGTCATGCGGGTGATATTTTCAGCCATCGAGATGGCCGGTGAATTGATTGGTGTATCAATGGGCTTGGGCTTTGCAACTTTTTATAACCCTCAGACACAAGCGCAAACAATTGTTATCTCGCAATTTTTATCATTGCTGGCCTTGGCATTGTTTCTTAGTACCAATTTGCACTTAGTCATGCTTGAGTCTTTTTTTGATAGCTTTAAAACCATCCCCATCGACCAAATATCTTTAGCTCCGATTGCGTTTAGAGATTTGGCTTATTGGGGGTCAAATATATTTAGCATAGGATTGCAACTTTCTTTACCCATCGTAACCACCCTATTGATAGCCAATATTGCTCTTGGAATTTTGACCAAAGCTGCGCCTCAATTGAATCTGTTTGGTATTGGCTTCCCAATCACCATTGGTGTTGGGTTTCTGATGCTGTCTATTAATATGCCATATTGGAGCAGCCCAATCATCAATTCCCTTGATCTGGGAATCCAAATGATCAGGCAGGCAACAGCTGCCCTAGCTAATTAACTAGCTGCTTAATTAATTACTTGATGTAGTTAAAGATACTCAGGTTACTGATTTGAGTGAATGTTTTTTGAGCAACTTGAAGCTGCAATTGCTGTCTTGCTAAATCTGATAAAACTTTATTGTAGTCAACGTCTTCCAAAGAAGATACTGCATCTTTATAAGCTAATGCACGCTCACCACCAATCGAATCCATGCTAGTTAATCTATTTTCAGTTGTACCAAGCGTTACTTGTGCAGCATTGACGGTTATTTTAGATGCATTGAATTTCGTTGATAAATCACTGATTGCTGTTGCTTTTTCTGCGTCTGTTGATGATGCATTATTCAATACGATAATACTTGCTTTAACTTGCGCGAGAAATCCAACCGAGAATATGGTGTTGGCATTAACACCCAAACCCAATTGGGTCGAGCTATCAACTTGTATCGCTGCATTATTTGCATCACCGCCATATGCATACGTTGATGCATTAATTGAGGCCGTGTCAGACTTATAACCAGAGAATATGTAATGTCCAGCAGCATCTTTGGTATTTGAAAGAGACACCAAATGATCTAATTGAGATTGCAGTGTTATAGCAATTGACTGTCGATTAGAACTGCTTAAGGTTCCGTTACCTAAACTTACAATTTGTTCATTCATACTCTGCATAACATCTTGAACACCGTCCAAAGCGACATTAGCAATACCAATGGTGTATTTCAAAGCATTGCGGTTCACTGCATATTGATCATTGATTGAAATCGCCTGCTTTGCTTCTAATATCTTCGCCGAACCCACTGGATCATCCTGAGGGGTCATTACTTTTTTGCCAGTACTTGCCTGCTGTGAAGTCTGAGAGATTTTCTCTTGTAGAGCAGTCATTTGACTGGTGCTGAGCTGATAAATTGTATTGGTGCTGATACGCATAGGTTACCTAAGGATTTAATTACCGCATGATGCCGAGGATGCTATCAAACATTTGTCTGGCCATTTGCAAGACGGTGCCTGATGCTTGATAGGCTTGTTGATAACGTAATAAGTTCGCTGCTTCTTCTTCAAGATTAATGCCAGAGTAGTTCTCCATAGCAATACTTGAGCTTTGCTGCCACTGATCTGCATACGCACTTGTGGCCTTTAATTCTGCTGATTTATTACCAACAGTACTGATCAGTCCTCCCAATGTGTCTTGGTAGGTACTTAAACCACCATTCATGACCAATGAAGTTTGTTTAGCTAGCATGGCAAGAACGTTGGTATTGTCACCAGGTGCAGGTGGGACAACTGGACTTGCCTGTGTGGCTCCTGCTGCTGCGGTTGCTAGGTCATTAATGGTTGCTGTCACTGAATAGCTACTAGCCCCGGAATACGTCGGTCTTAATAAAAATTGATCGCCTGTAGATACCGTGCCAGAACTAATAGATAGTGAAAATCCAGCATTAGTAATGGTTGCTAAAGCACTGTTTGTATGCAGATCCACCCCATCAGAAACTCGAGTTAACCTATATGAGTCTCCTGCACCAGTTTTTTCTAAGATGTAATCACTGTTAGTGAGTAAATTTGTATTAGTGATGGCAATGCTTATACCCCCACTACCCGTATTTGTTTTGTAAGGAGTGGCCAAACTTGCCGGCTGAGTAAAGATGTTTGTGCCTTGCTGCCCATTGGGTTTTAAACCATTCTTATTGACAGTATTAATATCCGATGTGATGGATAAGATGATTTGCCCGATGGTATTTTGTGTCGGGTTAAGAATATTTTTTCTGAAATCAAAAATACCGCCTAAAGAACCGCCTAATAAAACATCTGATACATCAACCTGTGTTCCACCATTTGGGGTGTGACTCACATTCAATCGAGTTGGATCAATTTTGCTAGCCACTGTTTCAAGTTTGTATGTATTGAATGCAAGCACCAAAGGCACTCCGTTCCCAATCATGACGTTATAGTTGCCATCTTGCTCGTTCACTGTGAGCTTGATTTGTTTGCTAAGATTAGCAACTACCTGATCACGCTGATCTAAAAGACCGTTGACGTTTGATCCACCGCGATTTGTTTGTGAAACAGCAATTTGTTGATTCAATGAAGCGATTTGAGATGCTGCCTCATTAATTTTGGTAACGCTGTCTTTAATTTGGAGATTCAAGCCACCGTTGACATTGGTCAACTGCTTCTGAGCATCATTAAATCTTGCCACAAGGTTTTGTGATGCAGAAATAACCGTCTGACGAGTTGAAGTATCTGAAGGCTTGGATGATAAATCTTGTAATTTATTGAAAAAGCTTAAAACCGCTGTCGACAATCCAGAGCTTGAGTCAGTCAACAAGTTATTAATGGGTTGCATTTCAGCGCTTTGTGTCGCTAAATTACTGCTTGTTGTTCTGGCAGTATTGGCTTGCAGAGCTAAAAATTCACTATAAATACGATTAATGCCCGTTACGTTTGTGCCTTGGCCAACCGACGTCAATCCATATTGAACTGAGGGACTTGGCTGCTGCTCCACAACCTGTCTTGAATATCCAGGGGTAGAAACGTTAGCAATATTTTGACCAGTCGTGTTAATGCCTGCCTGTGCAGCATGCAATCCACTTTGTGCGATCGATAAAATATCAGCCATTTACACCTTTCAATACTACATATAGTTACAACGGCATATTTACAGAAAACATGAGACTTTTATAAATAATGCTGCGCCTCTAAATCTTGCTAATTTATGCCTTGAAATTCGTCCGAATTAAGTTGCTTAATTTTTCCGCATAGGCTGTATCTGTTGCATACCCAGCCTTTTTTAAACCTTGAACAAACCCTAATAAAGTTTGGCCGTTCTCAATTAAATTTTTATATCTTGGGCTTGTTGATATTAAATTGGCGTAATCAGAAAAAGCCTCAGAATATGAGTCATAAGATCTAAATGTAGCCATGACCTTTTCGGGTTTTCCATTGATATATTCTGTGGTTAATATCTCAGTGGTTTTACCTTGCCAACTTGCATTGGCTTTTATTCCAAAAATATTGTGGCTGGTTGATCCATCTGCATTCAATATTTGACGCTTCCCCCAACCACTCTCAAGTGCAGCTTGCCCTAAGATGAACTGCGGAGGCAATCCAGTTTTCTGACTGGCTTCCTTAGCTTGTGAAAACAGTGGCTCAATGAATTCTTTTACTTTGTCAGTTAGTCCAGATAAGTTAAAGCCTGCTTGCGAAGGTTTATTTAGCTCAAATGTCTTTGGAACGTTCAAAGGCATAGGTTCAGGCGCACCTTTTTCCTTGATTTCCATTAGCTTTGGATCAAGTTGATTAAAACTGGCGGCATTTTGAAGTTGTTTAATCATCATGTCAGCAAGCCCAACGCCTCTTTGGGCCATGACCTGACTCATTTGCTGATCAAACATGCTGGTGAATAGCTTTCTATCTGAACTTGTTTGGTTCACATCAGTTGGAGTTGCATCACGCATACTCTTGATCACCATATTCAAGAAAAGCGCCTCAAATTGTTTTGCAGCCTGGTTTAGTGCCTCAGGTGAACTTTTCTTAGCTGCTGCTTTTAAATTACCTAAACTCTTAGCATCAATCGCAATCGATTGACTGGCTTGAAAATCAGCACCTACTGGGGTAGTCATTAGATGATCTCTAGCTCGGCATTAAGTGATCCAG
>CAMBJN010000032.1 GCA_945867755.1 Polynucleobacter meluiroseus | reverse complement strand
GACATCATAGTTTCAAATAGGTCGTGCCCAATGTGAATTCATGAACCATTACCGCGCAATATGGATTTCTGATGTTCACTTAGGCACCGCAGGGTGTCAAGCAAATTATCTCCTCGATTTCTTAAAGCACAACGATGCCGACAAAATTTATTTGGTTGGCGACATCATTGATGGCTGGCAACTAAGGAAGCGTTGGTTTTGGCCACAAGCTCACAATGACGTAGTTCAAAAATTACTTCGCAAGGCCAGAAAAGGTTGTGAAGTCATTTACATCCCCGGTAATCATGATGAAATGGCTCGCCAATTTTTTGGCATGAGCTTTGGTGATATCAAGGTTGAGGATGAAGTGATTCACATCACTGCCGATGGCAAGAGACTTTGGATCACCCATGGCGATCTATTTGACGGCGTGATGCAGTACGCCAAATGGTTGGCCTATGTGGGCGACACCTTGTACACCTTCATTTTATGGGTGAACCGCTGGTTCAATAAAGTTCGCTCAAGAATGGGTCTTAACTATTGGTCGCTGTCTCAATACTTAAAACATTCTGTCAAAAATGCTGTGAGCTTCATCGCCGATTTTGAAATGATCATGGCGCGTGAAGCCAGAATTCGTCAATGCGATGGCGTGGTCTGCGGCCACATCCACAAAGCAGAAATCAGAGAGATTGATGGTTTGCTTTACTGCAACGATGGCGACTGGGTTGAAAGCTTAACGGCCTTGGTTGAAACCGCTAATGGCACGCTAAAAATTGTTCACTGGCCACATATATTGCCTGACCCCATTGCAATCCCCCACCTTGAAACAGTCACCATCACTGTTACAAGCACTGAAATATCAATGACTCAAGAAAAATTACTGGAGACGATTAAATGAACATCATGATTGTGACTGATGCTTGGGAACCCCAAGTGAATGGCGTTGTTAGAACTTTAAAGCAAACCATGCATGAATTAAAAAAGATGGGACACACGATCGATATGATCACCCCGCTTGAATTTAAAACAGTCCCATGCCCTACTTATCCAGACATTTCTTTATCTTTATTTCCTAAGAACAAGGTTCGCCAGAAAATGGAGGACTTTGCCCCTGATGCGATTCATATTGCGACCGAAGGTCCTTTGGGCATTGCTGCCAGAGCTTATGCACTAAAACATAAGCTGCCTTTTTCAACGGCCTATCACACGCGCTTCCCAGAATACGTCAAAGCCCGCACAGGCATTCCATTGGCTTTAACGTATAAATTCCTGCGCTGGTTTCATGACCCATCATTAGCAGTCATGGCCCCAACCCAAGTGGTGATTGATGACTTGGAGTCTTATGGCTTTACGAACGTGGTTCTTTGGACCAGAGGTGTCGATCTAGAAATATTTAAAGCGCAAGAATCAAAAGAACTCAATACTGCTCATCCAATATTTTTGTACGTAGGACGTGTGGCGGTAGAAAAAAATATTGAGGCATTTTTAGAGCTTAAGTTGCCAGGCTCCAAGTGGGTGGTTGGCGATGGTCCTGCACTCAATAGTCTTAAAGCCAAATATCCAGAAGTTCATTACTTGGGTGTTTTACAACAAGAAAAATTAGCCAAGGTTTACGCAGCTGCTGATGTGTTCGTGTTCCCAAGCAAAACTGATACGTTTGGCTTGGTGCTTCTTGAAGCAATGGCCTGTGGTACCCCTGTGGCAGCCTACCCAGTGACTGGACCGATCGACGTGATCGGCAACTCTCAATCAGGCGCCATGAATGATGATTTACGTGAAGCCTGTCTTGAGGCTCTAAAAATTCCTCGTGAAGTGGCCCGAGCTCATGCAGAGAAGTTTTCTTGGCAAGTAGCCAGCGGTCAATTTCTTAGCTACTTAAAACCAATTGAAAGTCACACAACTGTCAAATCTCCTTCATTGGCGTGACATATTTAGCCAATAAATTGATGACATATTAACGAATAGTAGGCAAATAAATGAGAGACTTACCCAACCCTTTATCATCAATCGCAGACACTTTTTTCAATAAACAGAATAAGAAAACCATGTCTGAGAGGATTGCCCCTCTTCATCAAATCATCAAAGAAAAAATCACACGCATGCAGAAAAACTCAGGCGGCGCTCAAGGTAAAAAGAAAGTTGAAGCTCCTGCCGTTCAAACGAGTAAAGCTGCACCAATCAGCGTTAGCTGGGCAAGACACCAAGATGAAGTGAAAGAAGCTCAACGTCTGCGCTACAAAGTATTTGCTGAAGAGATGGGTGCCAATCTAAAGCCTTCTAAAGAGGGTTTGGATATTGATATTTTTGACAGTTTCTGCGATCACTTGATTGTTCGTGACAATGAGACCCTCAAGGTGATTGGCACATACAGAGCTTTACCACCGCATCAGGCAAAACAAATGGGTTGTTTGTATTCAGATTCAGAGTTTGATTTGACTCGCCTAAGACATTTGCGTCACAAGATTGTTGAAGTGGGTCGCTCTTGCGTTCACCGTGACTATCGTTCTGGTGGCGTCATCATGGCTCTTTGGAGCGGTCTTGGCCAGTACATGAAGAAGAATGAATACGAAGTGATGCTCGGTTGTGCCAGCGTGCAAATGGCTGATGGCGGTCACTATGCAGCTAGCTTGGCCAAAATGCTGAGCAACGAGAAACATTTATCCGATATTGAATACCGAGTGTTTCCTCGTCTAGCACTTCCAATTGAAGAGCTGAACAGCAATTTAGAAGTTGATCCACCCGCTTTGATCAAGGGCTACTTAAGATTAGGGGCTAAAGTTTGTGGTAATCCCGCGTGGGATCCAGACTTCAATACAGCTGACTTTTTGACCATGCTAAGACTAGATGACATTCATCCAAGATACGCCAAGCATTTTTTAGGTAATAGCTAATCTAAATAATTGATTAAACAATTTCAATAGTGAGTTCTCGGCCGATTTTTTTCCAATCGGCCGATTCTTTTTCCAAGCCGAATTGTGTGAGTGGATTTTTTTTAGTCCATTCCTTGGAAATTCTGACAAGAAAACCGCTGTCTCGCTCTTTCACAACAACATCAGAAATATCTTCATCAGTTCTGCGACGACAAAGTACATGGGCCAATCGCAAGCTAAATAGCATGCGCCAATCAATGTAGTTAGAGGTCACTGATATTTTTCCAAGTTTGCCCGTGTGGCCTAATAAAAGCGCCGCCAACCTTGCCTGATCCAGCTTTGAAAAGCCAGGCATATCAGCGTGGGTCGCAATATAAGCAGAGTGCTTGTGGTAACCATTGTGTGTGATGCTCAGGCCTATCTCGTGCAACTTTGCAGCCCAAGAAAGAATTTGCTCATTGTCTTTGCGATTCCCGTGCTTGGGATTGGGGAATTGATTTAAAAAATGAAGTGCAGCCTTACTCACCCTCTGCGCTTGTTGGCGATCCACGCCATAGCGCTGCATGAATTGCTCAACAGTGACGAATCTCATGTCATGGTGCTGAGAGCGGCCAATCAAGTCGTAAAGAACACCCAAGCGCAGTGCCGCCTCGGTCACTTCCATGCGCTCAATGCCAAGCTCTTCAAAGGCTGCCAGCATGATGGCTAAGCCGCCTGGGAGTACTGGGCGACGATCACTCTTTAGACCCAACAAGCGGGATCTATCAATATATTCAGTTTCAATCAGAGATTTTTTTAGGGCCAATAAGCCTTCTCTAGTGATTAATCCACCCATGTCATCAACGGGCAGCTCATGTGGAGGTCCGTTAAAACCATTTTGTGCAATTAACTCAGCAATTGCGCGGGCCGTACCAGATGAACCAATCGATTGCTTCCACCCAGACTTTAAGAACTGGGCAGTGATTGCTTCAATCTCTCTGCGAGCAGATAATTCTGCTTGCTTAAAGCAATGAGCATCAACTAAACCACCTGGGAAAAAATTCTGGCTATAAGAAACGCAACCAATGTACAAAGACTCTAGGAGTTTGGGCTCATAACCATCGCCAATGATGAATTCCGTCGAACCACCGCCGATATCAAGCACAAACCTCTTTTCATCACATGCAGGCGCATCATGCGAAGCGCCGATATAAATCAAACGCGCTTCTTCTCGGCCCTTCACTACTTCAATGGGGAAACCGAGTAGTTTTTCAGCCTCATGAATAAATTCATCAGCATTCCGTGCCACTCTTAAGGTGTTGGTTGCCACTGCGCGGACTTGCTTGGGATTAAAGCCGCGCAAGCGGTCCCCAAAGCGATGGATCGCAGCCAAACCTCTTTGCATGGATTTCTGATCAAGTTTTTTATCTTCACTCAGTCCAGCAGCCATCCTCACTGATTCTCTCAAAGTATCAATGGGTTGCAGTTGTGTTCCGGAGGCAGATTGGATGACCTTGGCGATCACCATGCGAAAACTGTTTGAGCCTAAATCGACTGCCGCGACTAATTCTTTTGAGGCATCAGGAGAATTGGAATGGTTCGAGCTCACATCATTTTCTTTTATTTATTTATAAGCTAGATTATGACGTCAATATGACATGGTGATGACAAAATTGAATGATGAATTTGTCATATTTATGACACATAGCTTTGTCAAAATGATAAATATGCAAGCAATCTCTCCCGACCCAAGCACCAGCACCATCTCGCAAATCCCCTTACTCAATAGAGAGTTAGGTGCCCTGGAGTTTAATTCAAGAGTGCTGGCTCAGGCTGAAGACCCAAAAACCCCTCTTTTAGAGCGTTTACGTTTTATATGCATTGTTTCATCCAATATGGATGAATTCTTTGAAATCAGAATGTCTGGCATCAAAGAGCAGCTTAAGAGTAACCCAAAGAATCTCACGCCCGATGGCTTACAGATTAAAAAAGCGTATGACATCATCACCAAACATGCACATGCATTGGTTGCCAGAAAATTCAGCTTACTTCAAGAAGATATTCTTCCAAAATTAGACAAAGCCGGGGTTAAGTTTTATCCAAGCTCAGATTGGACGCCAGAGATTAAGCGTTGGGCCAAAGGTTTTTTTAATAAAGAATTGGTGCCCTTACTGACCCCAATTGCACTCGATCCTGCTCACCCATTTCCAAAAGTCATCAATAAGAGTTTGAACTTTTTGGTGACACTCGAAGGAAAAGATTCTTTTGGTAGAAAACCAACCTTGGCTGTGGTTCAAGCACCAAGATCATTACCTCGTGTGGTGCCTTTGCCAGAACATCTGAGTCCTACGTCTCACGGCTTTGTATTGCTATCTTCATTTATTCAAGCCTTCGTCCCTGAATTATTCCAAGGCATGACCGTGACTGGCTGCCATCAGTTCAGGGTAACCCGCAATTCTGATTTATTTGTTTCTGAAGATGACATCACTGACTTAAGATCAGCCCTTCAGGGTGAATTACCAACTCGTCATTTAGGAAATGCTGTTCGCTTAGAAATAACCTCAGAAATGCCATCTGAACTACAAGAGTATTTACAAAAAGTAGAAAAATTGAAAGATTCAGATTGTTACCGCGTCAATGGTCCAGTCAATTTGGTTCGTTTGGCACAAATTCCTGACTTGGTAGATATCCCTAAGTTTAAGTTCAAGTCTCACACCCCCAAGCAATCGATTGCTGACAATCCGGGTGAAACGATTTTTGAAAAAATATCTCATTCAGATATTTTGTTGCACCACCCCTATGAAAGCTTTGATCCAGTCCTACAAATGCTGCAAGAAGCAGCCAAGGACCCAAATGTTTTAGCGATCAAACAAACTGTGTATCGCACAGGTGAGCAATCGTTGGTGATGGATGCCTTGATGGAGGCTGCCCGCAATGGCAAAGAAGTCACGGTGGTGGTTGAGCTCTTGGCACGCTTTGATGAGCAAACTAACATTGTGTGGGCTGCTAAGCTAGAAGCTGTTGGCGCACACGTGGTGTATGGCGTGGTGGGTCACAAGTGCCACGCCAAAATGTTGCTGATTGTTCGAAAAGAAATCACTCCTGCATCTGGTCGAAGCAAAGAAAAAAGAGTTCTCAAGCGCTACGCACATTTAGGTACCGGTAATTACCATCCTAGAACAGCGAAGTTATACAGCGACTTTGGTTTGATGACAGCTGATCCAGCTATTTGTGAAGACATGCACCATGTGTTCATGCAGTTGACTGGTTCAGGAGGCAGAGTTGCGCTCAAGCATTTGTGGCAGTCTCCTTTCACGATGCACTCAGAATTGATTGCGCACATTCGTCGCGAAGCCAGAAATGCCAAACAAGGTAAAAAAGCTCACATCATGGCCAAGATGAATGCACTTCTTGAGCCCACCATCATTCAAGAGTTGTATAAAGCCTCTCAAGCTGGCGTTAAGATCGACTTGATCATTCGCGGCGTTTGCGCTCTAAAGCCCGGCGTTCCTGGTTTATCCGAAAACATCAAAGTCAGATCAGTCATTGGTCGCTTTTTAGAACATCATCGTATTTATTACTTTTATGCTGGGGGCAATGAAGTTCTTTATCTTTCATCAGCTGACTGGATGGATAGAAATCTCTTTAGGCGTGTTGAAGTGGCCTTCCCGGTACTGGATAAGAAACTAAAAGCCCGGGTGATCAAAGAAGGTTTCCAAATGCTCTTAAAAGACAACTCAACAGCTTGGCTCATGAATGAGCAAGGGCATTATCATCAAACCAAAAAAAGAGCTGCTTCAGTTGAATATGTTGGCCAAAAAGAATTGGTGCAGCTGTTAACTCTTTGAGCCAATCGATAGGAAGTGATATCCGGTAATTAGGTATCAGGCGATGCGTTGCTGCGGAAAAGTCAAAGAAAATTCACTGCCCACACCCAGCGTTGATTCAATTTTGAGCTCTCCGTGATGACGGTTGATGACGTGCTTCACAATCGCCATACCTAATCCAGTGCCACCCGTGTCTCTTGAGCGACTGCGATCAACGCGATAAAAACGCTCTGTTAAACGTGGGATGTGCTCTTGGGCAATACCAGGTCCACTATCAATCACCGTGAAAATAGCCCCATCTTCGAAGTCAGCCCAACGAATTGTGATATTTCCGCCATCTGGCGTATAACGCACAGCATTAGATACCAAGTTTCCAAACGCAGAATAGAGTTCTAGATCATCACCAAGAACATTTCTGTCACTCTTCTTTTCAACAACAATCTGATGGTGGCCCTGAGATAAACCTTGAGCATCTGACTGCAATCGAGACAGCATCACTTCCATTGGCACAACTTGAGTCACAGGAGGCTCTGGATTGCCTTCTAACTTAGCCAAAGTCAACAAATCCTCAACCAAGGTTTTCATGCGGCCCGTTTGAACACTCATCATGTCTAAATATTTTTTCTGGTCAACTTCATTTAACTCAAGCTCTTGAACTGTTTCTAAGAATCCAGATAAAACAGTCAAAGGGGTTTTGAGCTCATGAGAAACGTTGGCCACAAAGTCTCTTCGCATTGAGTCAGTTTTTTCAATTTGAGAAACATCTTGGGATAAGAGAAGTTTTTGTTTATCGCCATAAGGGAAAATTTGTACATCCAAGGTGAATTGCTCGAATACGCCCATATTAGTTAAGCGAACTGGTTCACGGTAGTTTTGGCGAATGATGTACTGTACGAATGCGGGTTTGCGCAAAATATGGGTGATGCGCTGCATGGCATCTCTTTTAGCGTTAACGCCAAAGTGTCGCTCAGCAATACTATTGCACCACTCAATTTGATCGTCTTCATTGAGCATTACTACGCCATTAGGGGTTGCTTGAACAGCCTGAATAAAACGACTGTGCTGCTGCTCAATTTCTAAGACTTGGTCACGCCATGAACGCGCTAGTTTATGTAGGCGGTAATAGATTTCTCCCCAAATTCCTAAAGCGTTTGGCACTTCTCCAAAGTTAGGTGATAGTAATAAACGAATGAGTTTAGAGGCGTGCCAAAGCTGATGAATGAGCAATGTGCTCAAAGAGAGCGTGGCTGCTAGTAAGCCTTCTGATAGTCCAAATATCTCGCCCACCAACCAAGATATTAGGAAAACGACCAAGAAAATCGTGATCAAACGAGTTTTAAATGACGGCATAGGATGAATATTAACAAGTCTTTGAAAAATAATATAAATTTAAGCTTTATCCGTCTGCTGAGATCCAAATATCAGCCTCTCAAGCCCTATTTTAATGGCTCTTCAAAAGTTCTTAAATTATTCATCTGATTGTCAAAAATCCTGCGTAGTCTTCACATCAAGAACCAGTTAAGTAATTTGAAGAAGGATTTATCAACATGGCTCAAGAATACAAAATTTACTTTTTAATGAGAGATATGATGCCGCCCAAGCAGTCACCTGCTCATGATCTGCATAAATCAATCGAATATCAATTAATCAAAACAAGTGCGTCTTATTTTGATTTAGATTTACCTGAAAAATACAAGCAAACCTTAGTGAGTGATCGGCACTCCTGATTGAATCAGGGGATTTAGCTGAATGCCTTGATTTGAATTTTGGGACAAATAATCTTTTGGCAAGTGAATGGCGTCATACGCAATCCTTCGGCCAATACCAATATATTCAAATCCTTGATCAATCACCAACTGGGGATCATAAATATTTCTACCGTCAAAGATCATTGGCGCTAATAACGCTTGCTTCAGGGCATTGAAATCAGGGCTTCTGAATGACTTCCACTCAGTCATGATCAAGAGTGCATCCGCACCCTGAGCGGCTTGCATGGCATCCTCATGGTAACTTAGCCCCGCCATCAAATCAGGGCAATCAACCATATCCGCATGAACAGCTAAATGAGCCTCATGCATGGCAACAGGGTCATGCGCCTGTATTTTGGCTCCCCTCATCAATAAATTTTTGATCACAACCCGGCTAGGGGCCTCTCTCATGTCATCGGTGTTTGGCTTAAACGCCAAACCCCACAAACAAAATGTTTTTCCTGTGAGGTCTTTGCCGTAACGTTGTGTTATTTTTTTCACTAAGATATTTTTTTGAGATTCATTGACCTCTTCAACCGCTTTGATCAATTTAAGCTCTTGACCATGTTGCTCAGCAATTTTAGAAAGCGCTGAGACATCTTTTGGGAAGCAACTACCGCCGTACCCTGTCCCTGCGTACAAGAAACTGTAGCCAATGCGCGAGTCTGAGCCAATGCCCTGCCTCACAGACTCAATGTCAGCGCCCAAGACATCGGCCAGATTAGCAATTTCGTTCATGAATGAAATACGGGTCGCTAGCATTGCATTGGCAGCATATTTAGTGAGCTCAGCACTTCTGACATCCATGTAGTAAGTTCTTTCATGATGTCGATTAAATGGCGCATACAACTGCTTCATCATTTCTTTAGCGGCATAACCTGCAGCGTTGGACTGACTTCCAATCACAATCCGATCTGGTCTCATGAAATCTTCAATCGCTGCGCCTTCTTTCAAGAACTCTGGATTTGAAATCACGGAAAAATTTTCACTGGGCAAAGAACGAATCAATAATTCTTGAGCAATCACTTCCGTGACCCTGTCGGCCGTTCCAACGGGTACCGTAGATTTATTCACGACCACTTTGAAACGATTCATGTGCTGTCCAATTTGCTTGGCAGCTTGCAACACATACTGCAAATCAGCTGAGCCATCTTCGTTTGGAGGCGTGCCCACCGCAATAAACTGGGTATCGCCATACGCCACAGCAGCAGGAATATCAGTTGAGAAAATTAAGCGGCCATAAGCCAAATTACGCTCAATGATTTCTTTTAAACCAGGCTCGTAAATGGGAACACCGCCCGCATTCAGAATATCAATCTTTTCTTGGTTAAGATCTAAGCAAAACACATGATTACCCTGCTCCGCCAAGCAAGCGCCGGTTACCAAGCCAACATAACCAGTTCCGATAACCGTGATTTTCATAAAAAGCTCCTGTCATTAATTAATCATAGTGTCAGGAAGTTTTATGAAATTACGATATCAAATCTGTGACATTTCTGAGAAACTGTCTTTTCATGACATCAAGTTGTCATAGTTTTATTGCTTAATAATGGTACTTATTTAATTGAAAATTGACATGTCAAATTATCAAATTGAAGATAACCCTCACAAGGGTAATAAAGGAGTCACCCGAGCTTTTCGGGCGGCCATCAACTCTTGGAATGGCTTGATTTACGCTTACAAAGAAGAAAGCGCCTTTCGCCAAGAGCTGGCCTTAAGCTTGATCTTGATTCCACTGGCCATTTACTTGCCCGTGACACCGATTGAGAAGATTTTATTGATTGCCTCAGTCATTTTGGTACTTGTCATCGAACTTTTAAATTCCAGCGTAGAGGCAGCGATTGATCGCATTTCTTTTGAGGTTCATGGCTTATCCAAACGAGCGAAGGACTTTGGCAGCGCTGCTGTGATGTTAGCGTTATTGTTGTGCGCCCTGACCTGGGCGATTATTTTGAGCGGGCACTATCTCTGACAGTACTGTAAAAAGTTATCGATTATTGAGTAACTGGTGTTTTAGTCAAACGATAACCACTGCCACGCACTGTTTCAATCAAGTTCTGGCAATTGGATGGAGACAAAGCAGCTCTCAGACGCTTGATATGCACGTCCACGGTGCGCTCCTCTACAAACACATGATCACCCCACACCTTATCCAATAACTGGCCTCTGGAGTGAACACGCTCTGGGTGTGTCATGAAGAAATGCAGCAATCTGAACTCTGTAGGACCTAAATCCAGCGATACCTCATCCACTCCATTGGTGGCAATGACCCGATGAGACACGGGGTCTAAACGCAGGTTGTTGATTTGCACGACCTCATCAGCAAGCTGAGGTGAACGTCTTCTAAGCACAGCACGAATTCGAGCCACCAACTCTTTTGGTGAGAACGGCTTAGTCAAATAATCATCTGCGCCCGCCTCAAGACCGGCAATCTTATCCATCTCTTCACTGCGTGCAGTCAACAAAATAATAGGAATGTCTTTGGTGCGCTCATTAGATCTTAATTCTTTAGCAAACTGCACGCCTGATTTACCTGGCAACATCCAATCTAAAACGACCAAATCTGGCAAAACTTCTTTCATTAATTGAGAAGCCTGCTCTGTCTGAAATGCTCTAACAGGTAAAAAGCCTGCATGACTCAGATTGACAGCAATTAACTCTGCAATCGAGGGTTCATCTTCAACAATTAAAATACTGCTTGCCATAAATTAGCTATTAGCCTCTTTAGTTAATTGCTCATGTGGTAAATGACGAACATCAGTGCCTTTAACGATATAAATCACAAACTCAGCGATGTTCTTTGAGTGATCACCGATGCGCTCAACAGCTTTGGCAATCGATAACATGTCCAAGCCGACAGAAACGGTTCTTGGATCTTCAGCCATATAGCTTGTGAGTTTGCGCACGAATGCC
>CAMBJN010000031.1 GCA_945867755.1 Polynucleobacter meluiroseus | reverse complement strand
CATCTTTGGGAAAGCGAAAAACTGCGACATCACCGCGCTCAGGTGAATTCATATCAATCACTTTTTTATTAATGACTGGTAGACGAACGCCATAAGTGAATTTATTAACCAAAATAAAATCACCAATCATCAAGGTGGGAATCATAGACCCAGATGGAATCTTGAAAGGCTCGAATAAGAATGAACGTAAAAAGAAAACTGCAAAAATGACAGGGAAAAAACTGGCGGTGTATTCCAACCACAAAGGCATGCGATCAATGCCTGCTGCTTTTCTTTGAGGCGCAAATACCAGTTTATCGGCAACCCAAGCAACACCTGTCACCAGTGACAAAATCAAAAGTATCAAAGCGAAGTTCATTATTTATCCTCCACTTGTAAGATGGCTAAAAAGGCTTCTTGTGGAATCTCCACACTGCCCACCTGCTTCATGCGGCGTTTACCTTCTTTTTGCTTTTCTAATAGCTTCTTCTTACGTGTGATGTCGCCACCGTAACACTTGGCTAACACGTTTTTACGCAAAGCTTTCACGTTTTCACGGGCAATGATGCCGCTGCCAATTGCTGCCTGAATAGCTACATCAAACATCTGGCGAGGAATGATCTCGCGCATCTTGGCAACTACTTCGCGACCACGGTATTGGCTGTTACTTCTATGCACGATGATTGATAGAGCATCCACTTTTTCGCTGTTGATCAAGATGTCAACCTTGACCACATCAGATGCACGATATTCTTTGAACTCATAGTCCATTGAAGCGTAACCACGAGAAATCGACTTTAAGCGGTCAAAGAAATCGAGCACGATTTCCGCCATCGGCATCTCATAAGTGAGTCTCACTTGACGGCCCACGTACTGCATGTCCATCTGCATACCGCGCTTACCTGTACACAAGGTGATCACTGCACCAACATACTCTTGTGGCATGAACAAGTTCACCACCACGATTGGCTCCATGATCACTTCAATGCGACTTGGGTCTGGCATTTTTGAGGGGTTATCCACCACAATCTTTGAACCATCTTTAAGGTCTACTTCGTACACCACCGTTGGAGCGGTGGTGATGAGCTCCATATCAAACTCGCGCTCTAAACGCTCTTGCACGATTTCCATGTGCAACAAGCCCAAGAAGCCACAACGGAATCCAAAGCCAAGTGCTTGAGATACCTCTGGTTCATACATCAAAGCTGCATCGTTTAACTTTAACTTTTCAAGTGACTCGCGCAAAGCATCGTACTGATTCGATTCAACAGGATACAAACCAGCAAACACCTGAGGCTGTACTTCCTTAAATCCTGGCAATGCTGTAGACGCTGGCACGCGATTTTGCTGACCTGGCGCATGCGTGACCGTGTCACCCACCTTGGCAGCTTTGAGCTCTTTGATACCAGCAATGATGAAACCCACTTGTCCAGCAGATAAGTCGGGACGATCAACTGACTTAGGCGTAAAGACTCCGACGTGCTCAACCAAATGTTGAGTACCCGAAGCCATCAATAAAATTTTATCTTTAGGTTTGAGTGTGCCGTTGATCACACGGACCAACATCACCACACCCACGTAGTTATCAAACCACGAATCAACAATCAATGCTTGTAAAGGAGCCGCTTTGTCACCTTTTGGTGGTGGGACTTTTTTAATTAAATCTTCAAGAACATCTTGAACACCTAAACCAGTTTTTGCTGAACAAGATACTGCGTCTGTTGCGTCGATACCAATCACATCTTCGATTTCTTGCTTGGCACGATCAGGATCGGCCTGAGGCAAGTCAATTTTGTTTAAAACAGGCACCACTTCCACACCCAACTCAAGGGCTGTGTAACAGTTGGCCACTGTTTGAGCCTCAACTCCTTGGCTGGCATCCACCACCAGTAAAGCACCCTCACAAGCGGACAATGAGCGGCTGACTTCATAAGAGAAATCGACGTGCCCTGGGGTATCAATCAAGTTGAGGTTATAGATCTTGCCATCGCGGGCTTTGTAGGTCAAAGCCGCTGTTTGGGCCTTGATTGTGATGCCTCGCTCTTTCTCAATGTCCATAGAATCAAGGACTTGAGCTTCCATTTCACGGTCTGAAAGACCACCACATAGCTGGATAATTCGGTCTGCTAGGGTCGACTTTCCGTGATCGATATGGGCAATGATAGAAAAGTTACGTATATGGTCCATGGATTCCTTAAAACGGCTTGCCGCAATGCAACACCATATTGCACTGCAATAAGACGCCTCTAGACTCTATTGTAGTCGGAACGGGGGTCTCCCCACGATTTACAACAAAGATGATTAAAACTAAAGGGTTATATTGCCCAAAATAATTGTTTTGGGCTTATTTTCCTGGTTTGATAGGAAGTATCAAGGTGCTATCGCCTCTGCGGATAAACACAGCCACTGATTTGTTATTTTTTGATACTGCCTTCATGGCAATCTCAAATTGTTTGGCTGCAATGATGTCCACATCACTTAAACGCACAATGACGTCACCAACTCTGGCGCCAGCTTTTGATAAAACACCATCTTCAGCCATCGCAGTGATTTCAACACCGGCTTTAAGAGATAACTCTTTTTTCTTGGCGTCAGACAAATCAACCACAGCCACTCCAAATGCATTTTTAGTAGAGGCCACTTCTTCTGGTTCAGCTTTTTTAGCAGCCACTTTTGGAGCAGGCTCTAAATCAGCCACAGTGATATTGAATTCTTTTTGAGCGCCCTTGCGCCACACCGTGATGGTTGAAGTGGTGCCAGGTTTGGTGTCGCCAACAATTCTAGGTAAATCAGATGATTTCTCAATTGGCTTGTCGGCAAAATTCAAAATCACATCCCCTGGCTCAAGGCCTGCTTTATCGGCTGGCGCACCTACCTCAACGTTACGAATCAAGGCGCCCCGTGCTCTAGGTAAACCCAGGCTCTCGCCAACCTCTTTGCTGACTTCCCCAATGGCCACGCCAATACGACCGCGACTGACTTTGCCGCTAGCCTTTAACTGATTAGAAACACGCATGGCTTCATCCATCGGAATCGCAAAAGAGATTCCCATGTACCCGCCAGAACGTGAAAAGATCTGAGAATTAATACCGACCACTTCACCACGTGTGTTCAATAGCGGGCCACCTGAGTTACCCGGGTTAACAGCCACATCCGTTTGAATGAATGGCAAGTAATCACCCGTGTCACGACTCTTAGCAGACACAATGCCTGCGGTCACTGTGTTTTCTAAACCAAACGGTGAGCCAATTGCTAACACCCATTCACCAACACGCACCTTAGAAGAGTCGCCGATGGTTAAACGTGGCAAGCCAGTGGCCTCAATTTTCACCAAAGCCACATCGGTGCGCTTATCAGCACCAATCAATTTAGCTTTGAATTCGCGCTTGTCCGTTAATGTGACGTAAATGGTTGTAGCACCCTCAATCACGTGCGCATTGGTCAAAATAAAACCATTGCTCTCGATGATGAAGCCTGAACCAACACCCCGGTTTTGCTCTTCTTGCTGAGGTTTGCGATTGTTCGGACCTGGTTGCTTTGGCGTTGGCAAAGGAATACCAAAAAAGCGGCGGAAAAACTCAGCTTGCTCTTCATCAAGACCGGGCATGCCTGGAATCGCTCCACCCTGGCGAGTATTGACCTTTTCAGTCGTGCGAATATTGACCACGGCAGGATTGGCTTTTTCAACCAAATCAACAAAGTCTGGATAAGCACGCACAGAGCTGACAGGCGCTGGGGCGCTGATGGCGTTGGCCGCTGGCACTGCTTTACCTGCAGCAGTATTTTGAGCATAAGCTGGCAAAACAAGTAAAGAACTTGTTGCCAAAGAAAGGGTTAAAGCAGAGAGGATTTTTTTCATGATGTTGACACTTTAGAGCATTCAGGAAGTATTTGCAGGAAAGCCTTTAATTACAGTCTGAGCATGGTTATTAATAAGGTTTTATATAAGTATTTTCGGTCTATGTTCAATGGTCCTCAAGCAAATAAAGCCTCCGAAAGAATCAAGAGGCTTCATTTGATGCATTACCCAGTAAAGTCTGGATAGTGGCTGAATTATTTAAATACGGCGAAATACGATTGTGCCGTTTGTACCGCCAAAACCGAAATTGTTTTTAACAGCAATATCGATCTTCATATCCCTGGCGGTGTTGGCACAGTAGTCCAAATCACATTCTGGATCTTGGTTGAAGATATTGATGGTTGGTGGAGATTTTTGATGATGCAAAGCCAATACTGTGAAAACTGACTCCAAACCACCGGCGCCACCCAATAAGTGACCAGTCATTGATTTGGTTGAGTTCACAACCACCTTCTTCGCAGCATCACCCAAAGCTGCTTTCAAGGCATCTGTTTCATTCTTGTCGCCTAATGGCGTTGAAGTGCCGTGAGCGTTCACATAATTCACTTGATCAGGATTAACTCCAGCGTCTTTCAATGCGTTGATCATGCAACGACGAGGGCCATCCATATTTGGAGCAGTCATGTGATAAGCATCACCACTCATACCAAAACCGGCTAACTCGGCATAAATCTTTGCGCCACGAGCTTTGGCATGTTCATATTCTTCGAGGATCATCACACCAGATCCCTCACCCAGAACAAAACCATCACGGTCTTTATCCCAAGGACGAGAAGCAGTCGCTGGATCGTCATTTCTGGTTGACAGTGCTCTGGCTGCAGCGAAACCACCGACACCCAAAGGAGAAATCGTCGATTCAGCACCACCAGCAATCATGACATCCGCATCACCATACTGAATCAAACGAGCCGCTAAACCAATACTGTGTAAACCTGTTGTACAGGCAGTCACAGCAGCAAGGTTAGGACCTTTGAGATTCAAATTAATGCTCAGGTGACCCGAAATCATATTGATGATTGAGCCTGGCACAAAAAATGGTGAGATACGACGAGCACCACGGGCGGTGTACTCGGTGTGGGTTTCCTCAATCAATGGCAAACCACCAATGCCTGAACCCACTAAAACACCAATTCTTTCAGAATTGGCTTCTGTAACTTCTAAACCAGAGTCTTTAAAGGCTTGTGTTCCAGCAGCAACTCCATAATGGATAAATGTATCCATGTGGCGAGCTTCTTTAGCAGAAATATAGTCTTCAATATTGAAGCCTTTTACTTCGCCGCCGAAATGCACACTTAAGCCAGAGTGATCAAATTTAGTGATGGTGGCAATACCAGATCGCCCCGCCAATAAATTTTCCCAAGCATCACCAACAGTATTACCCACAGGTGAAACCAAGCCTAAGCCGGTAACAACTACCCGGCGTTGCCCTTTGATCTGGCTCACAGCTAATTAGCCTTGCTTGGACTTGGCGAAATCGATAGCCAATTGCACAGTCGTGATTTTTTCAGCTTCTTCGTCAGGAATTTCGATGCCGAATTCATCTTCCAATGCCATTACCAATTCAACTGTGTCGAGAGAATCTGCGCCCAAGTCATTAACGAAAGAAGATTCATTCTTGATTTCTGCTTCGTCTTTGCCTAATTGCTCGGCTACGATTTTCTTAACGCGTTGTTCGATGTTATCCATTTAATCCCCCAAGGGTTGTTGTAAAAATATTGAAAAGAGATTTTATCAGCTTATTTGACCAAATTAGCTCAAATAAAGTCCGCCATTCACATGAAGTGTCGTTCCCGTGATGTATCCAGCCCCTGGGGATGCCAAAAATGCTACCGCATGGGCAATATCTTCAGGTGTTCCAAGGCGTTGGAGGGGAATATTCGCTTTTAATGAATTTTGTTGGTCTTCTGAGAGGGCTTTGGTCATATCTGTGTCAATAAAACCTGGGGCCACGCAGTTAACTGTGATGTTACGGCTACCGATTTCTCGGGCCAAAGCACGGCTCATGCCAGCCACACCTGCTTTTGCAGCAGCATAATTGGCCTGACCTGGGTTACCGCTGCTCCCCACCACAGAAGTGATGTTGATGATGCGACCGCCTTTGGCCTTCATCATTGGACGCAAAACGCCTCTGGCCAAGCGAAAAACAGCGCTCAAATTGGTATCAATCACTGATGACCATTCTTCGTCTTTCATGCGCATCGTCAAGTTATCTTGGGTGATACCAGCGTTATTCACCAAGATATTCAAAGCGCCACGTTCTTTAACAATGCTATCGATCAAAGCTTCACAAGCAGCGGCATCATTCACATTAAGAACTGCGCCAGCACCGCCACTTGGCTTTAATGCTGCATCAATGTCTTTTGCGCCTGATTCGCTGGTTGCTGTCCCAATGACCACGGCACCCTGCTTCGCCAACTCCATGGCAATGGCGCGGCCGATACCGCGAGAGGCGCCAGTCACCAAGGCAATTTGTCCAGTTAATGTACTCACAATTTCTCCCAAACTAAGTTCACTGCTTTATCAGATAAACAACTCTGATCGTTAATTTTTAATCTTTAATCTTTACGCTTTGATGACAGCCATCACCTCAGCCATGGTGGCAGGATCATAAACAGCTAAACCATTTAAATCACCATTGATGCGCTTGGTCATACCTGTTAATACTTTTCCAGGACCACACTCAACAACATGAGTGATACCAAGTGCTGCAATTGCTTGAACAGTCTCAACCCAACGAACTGGTGATGCTGCCTGTCTAACCAAGGCGCTCTTAATGGCTGTCGGATCTTTTAACACGCTGACATCCACGTTATTGATCACATCGATACTTGGCACTTTAAATGTTTTATCAGCCAAATATGTTTCTAATTTTTCAGAGGCCGGTTTTAACAATGATGAATGAAATGGTGCAGACACCGGCAAAGGTAAAGCACGTTTTGCACCAGCCTCTTTGGCAAGCTCACAAGCTTTTTCCACGCCCGCTTTTGAACCAGCGATCCCCACCTGCGCTGGTGCGTTGTAGTTCACAGCTTCAACTACTTCACCAGTGGCTGATTGCGCATCAGCACATGCTTTGCGAACCGCCTCATCATCCAAACCTAAAATAGCGGCCATGCCACCTGTTCCAACCGGAACAGCATCTTGCATCGCTTGCGCACGGAATCTCACCATCGGCACAGCGTCTTTGAATTCAATCACACCTGAAGCAACCAAAGCGCCATACTCACCCAAACTATGACCAGCCATCACTGATGCAGCAGGACCACCTGCTGCAATCCAAGCGCGATAACAAGCAACACCTGCAGTCAGCATCACTGGTTGTGTATTGGTGGTCAAAGAAAGTGCCTCAGCAGGACCTTCTGCAATTAATTTTGCAATGTCTTCACCCAAAGCTTCTGAAGCTTCATCCAAAGTTTTTTTGACTACAGCGTTATCACCCCAAGCGTTCAGCATGCCGACTGCTTGAGAACCTTGACCGGGAAATACAAATGCAAATTTCATGAAAATTCCTGTGATTTTTTTAAGTGATTGAGCTTATTTAATTTTTTGCTTGTTTATTTTTTTACTTAATTTTTCTTTGATGATGTCATTAGTATTTAACCACTGCAGCAGCCCAGGTGAAACCACCACCCACGCCTTCAAGCAGAAGATGTTGTCCGCGCTTGATTTGACCAGCACGAATCGCTGTGTCGAGCGCCAAAGGAATCGATGCAGCCGATGTGTTGCCGTGATCTTGAACGGTCACGACCACATGATCCAAAGCAATGCCTAGTTTTTTAGCGGTACCTTCCATGATGCGGATATTGGCTTGGTGAGGACTCAACCACTCAATATCTGCAGGCGTTAGTTTTGCGGCAGTTAAAACTTCTTGAGCCACTTGATCTAAAACTTTCACAGCCAATTTAAATACTGCTTGACCATCCATTTTCAAAAAGGCAGAGCCTTCTATGGTGCCATGCTCAGCTCTTCCTGGTACACACAAGATCTCACGATGACTGCCATCCGCATGCATGGCAGCCGATAAAATACCTGGCTCATCGCTGGCACCCACCACCACTGCACCAGCACCATCACCGAAGAGCACGCAGGTTCCGCGATCTTTAAAATCTAAAATTCTTGAGAATGTTTCAGCGCCAACGATCAAAACTTTTTGATGCATGCCGCTGCGAATAAAACTATCAGCCACGGCTAAAGAGTAAGCAAATCCAGAGCAAACGGCTTGAACGTCAAACGCTGCGCACTGATTCGTGATGCCTAATTTATCTTGGAGGACGCAAGCAGTACTTGGAAAGCCGCCCAAATTATCAGGCGTTGATGTTGCCAAAATAATCAAGTCGATGTCATTTGCCGTGATGCCGGCTGCTTCGATTGCTTTTTTGGATGCTTCCAAAGCAAGGTCGCTGGTCAACTCATTAGCGGCAGCAAAATGACGTGCACTGATGCCGCTTCTTGAAAAAATCCACTCGTCACTGGTTTCAATACCATCTTTGGCGAGTCTTTCAGCGATTTGAGTATTGGTCACTTTGTTGGCTGGTAAATAGCTGCCTGTGCCAAGTATCTTTGCGTATCGCTGCGTCAGTTGAGTCACTTGAGTCATTGAATTGAATCCTTATGCCGCGGGCTCATTGCTAGAGTTTGTCGCTTGCGTCACCATGAATGCATCGGCCACTTTTCCAACCATATTATTTTTAGCACCTTCATACGCTCTGCGCAAAGCAGTTGTGAATGCCTTTTTATCAGCTGAGCCATGACTTTTTAATACCAAACCACGCAAACCTAAGAGAACTGCGCCATTGTAATTACGGTGATCAACACGCTTCTTGAAGCGCAATAAAACAGGCATGGCTGCCAAAGCCATCAAACGACTGATCCAGTTACGACCAAACTCTTCTTTGATCAATCCAGAAATCATGTAAGCCAAACCTTCACTGGTCTTAAGTGCTACGTTTCCAACAAAACCATCACACACCACAATATTGGTGGTGCCTTTGAATATGTCATTACCCTCAACGTTGCCGTAGAAGTTCAAGCCACTTTGGCGCAATAATTCACCCGCCTCTTTGACTACCGGATTGCCTTTGATCACTTCTTCGCCAATGTTCAAAAGACCAATTGTAGGATTGGCGATGCCATCAACGGCTCTGGCCATCACATCAGCCATCTGCGCAAACTGCAATAAATGAATCGCTTCACAATCAGCATTAGCACCCAAATCTAAAACAATCGTGCCTTTACCCAATTGATTTGGCATGATGGCAGCAATTGCTGGGCGATCAATCCCGTCCAATGTTTTTAAAACATAACGAGAAATCGCCATCAAGGCGCCCGTATTGCCTGCGGAGATAGCCGCTTGGGCAAGGCCTTCTTTGACTTGCTCAGTGGCCACACGCATCGATGAGTCTTTTTTCTTGCGCAAAGCTACCTCAATGGAATCATCCATTGTGACAACTTCTGAAGCATGAACAACCGTGATCCTGCTCTTTATTTCAGGGTGAACAAGGGCTAACTCCTGATTGATTAGATCAGCGTTTCCAACAAGTCTTATTTTTAGATCTGGCAACTCTGCCAGAAGGCCTGTGCAGGCGGGTATTGTGACCACCAAACCGTGGTCCCCACCCATCGCATCAACAGCTAGCGTGACGCTCATGACATTGTTTTTTTAGAAAAAAGCGGCCACTGGAGGTGCCGCTTGATCTTTTCCTGAGTGGAAATTAGTCGTTCTTAGTCTTAACAACTTTACGACCACGGTAGTAGCCATTTGGGCTAATGTGGTGACGTAAGTGAGCTTCACCAGTCGTTGGCTCAACTGCCAATGAAGGTGCAGACAAGAAGTCGTGTGCACGGTGCATGCCACGCTTTGACGTTGATTTTTTATTCTGCTGAACAGCCATGTTTTTACTCCTAAACGAATCCGAGATTCTAGCATAAAGTCATTATTTCTTGAGCTTTTGTAGAATAGCAAATGGATTGGGTTTCTTGATAATAATCTCTTCTGACCCCGATTTAAGGGTTTTGGTCACTTTTTGCAGGTCTTCTAGCTTGCACTCGCCCAAGGGATGTTTGGCCATCAAAGGTAGGTTCAACAGCAGCTCTTCTTCAATGGTTTCCAATAGATTAAAGGTCTCAGAGGACACCAGGGCATCCTCAGCATCTTGATTTTCCTCATCAAAATCCCAGGCTTCAGCCTCCTCTTCAGTCTCAAAAAGGATGTAACCACGGTCTGAATCCAAAGATTCCATATAAGGCTGTAAACAAGCTTGACAGGTCAGTGGCAAATCAAGCGCTATACGTAAGTGCATGTATTGCATAGGAATTGTTCCTAAACGTTCCTCAAACCAGGTACTCATCTCCCAATGAAGTCCTGAAGGCTGGAAATTAGCTTCCACCGTCATTTCCTGTAACAATCTAGGGAAGTGAGATAGTTCGAGCACCCCCTGGCCAATGTATGTCAGCCCAGACCGCGTATCGATGGATTGAAGGTCTTTGGCATTATTCGGCAAAATGTGGGGTGTCATATTTTTTGAATTCATACCGAAAGCATAAATGAGTGCCGCCCCGAACCCAAGCAATTTAACCAAGAATTCGTCCAGCCAAAGCAAAAAATTGATCTTGGCCTCTACTTCTAAGTACAGAAAAGAATTGTTGGGTCGCTTGGGTTTAGTTTTTGAAACCATCTCCCCAGAAGTGGATGAAGCGCCCTTACCAAAAGAAACCCCGGAATTAATGGCCATTCGTTTAGCCCAAGCCAAAGCATTGGCGGTGTCGCTCTCTAACCCATCAGCGTACGTGATTGGCTCAGATCAGGTGGTTGATTTAAACGGGGTTGCCATGGGTAAACCAGGTGACCATGCAAATGCAATGGCGCAACTGCAAAAGTTGCGTGGTCAAACCGTGAAATTTCACACAGCTGTTTGTCTGGCTCATGCCGGTTCAGCAAAAACTGTGAATGTCATCACCGAGGTTAAATTCAGAGAGCTCGATGATGATGTTTTAGAAGCTTATCTTTTAGCTGAGACACCCTACGATTGTGCGGGCAGTGCCAAATCAGAAGGCTTGGGTATTTGTCTTTTAGAGCATGTCCGCAGTGACGATTCAACTGCCTTGATTGGCTTGCCCTTGATCACAGTTTGCACACTGTTGCGTGATGCGGGCTTCTCTATCCCATCTAGATAAACTAAAAATTGACAATGCCAGGGACCCTTTATTTAATTCCAAACACTTTGGGTGATGATGACCGCGAGTCTCAACTCAATCATGTTTTGCCTCGTGATACGATCGAAAAAGCCTCTCAGCTTCGCTATTGGATAGTTGAAAATGCAAAAACTGCCAGAGCTTTATTGAAAGCTGTTGGATCACAATCGCCGCTGATTTGCTCCATTCAAGAAATGCAAATGACCGAATGGCGTGGCCCCGGAAAAGAAGCTGTTCATGGAGCTACAAATTTGAAAGCAATGCTTCAGCCATTGCTCGATGGCCACGATATGGGTTTGATGTCTGAAGCTGGTCTGCCTGCGATTGCCGATCCAGGGTCTGATGTTGTGAACACAGCCCACCAAATGGGTATTCCAGTGCGTGCTTTGATTGGTCCCAATTCTTTATTGTTGGCATTGATGTCATCTGGCATGAATGGCCAAAGTTTTGCTTTTCATGGCTACATTGCCGTGA
>CAMBJN010000030.1 GCA_945867755.1 Polynucleobacter meluiroseus | reverse complement strand
ATCGCCAAGTTTTTTTGAAGACTTTTAAATCATTCACCGTTATTTCAAAAGCCAGAGCAGCTAATCAGATTGCTCAAACTTACAGAATTGACGGTGTACCATCTGTTGCAGTTCAGGGCAAATATTTGACATCACCATCAATCGCAGGTGGCTCAAAGGCCAGGGCAATCCAAACGATGGATTTTTTGGTGAACAAAGCCAGAAAAGAAAAAAAGTAAAACTCTAGAATATTTAAAGTCGAGTATTTATTTTGGACCTAATAGCGCGTCTATTCTCGGGCCCTTTTTTTTAGCCAGCGCATCAGCGCACCCAGCACGGGAATTTTTTCATAAAGCTCTTCAGCTGCATCCCAGTAATCCCGATGTTCTGTGATGAGTAATTCTTCATTGAAGGTCATCCAAGTGCAGCCTCTTATGACTTGATCAAGATTTGGCGATTTCTTGAGTTGAAAAACAAATTCCCAGATCAAGCAAGCATGAGATCCATTCTCTAGAGTATTTTTAATCACAAAGTGTGGGTTGTTCACTTGTGTGAACATGTGGCTGAAAATGTGCTTAATGTGCGCATGCCCCTTAACCTCATTAAAAGGATCTTTGAAAAAAGCATCTTTTGAGTAGAGCGCTACCAATGCATCAATGGAATTGGGCGATAGATTTTCAAACTGATCAATCACCCGTTGAATGTGCTGACTTGTCATTTAAATCTTAATGAATTTTTTAATTAGGAAAAAATAAATGGGGTAAGGTAATAATCTCAAAAATTTCAAAAAATATGAAAATCTCTTGGGAAAGTGAATATCAAACTCACCGGCTTGCATGCCATCTAAAATTTCAGTAGCGGCTTGCTCTGCCGTAATCAAAGCCGGCATCTCAAAATCATTTTTAGCCGTTGCTTCGGTGGCCACAAAACCAGGGTTGATCATGTAAACAGCCACGTTTTTTGGCTTCAAGTCGTAATAGAGTGTTTCGCAAAAATTAATCATGGCAGCTTTGCTTGGACCATAAGCCAGGGATTGCGGCAATCCGCTGTAGCCAGCAACACTGCTCACAATAGCAATACCACCAGATTGTTGTTGGATGAAATCAGGCAAAGTGATTGAGCAAGCACTCATCGCGCCAATGATGTTGGTATTGATGATGTCAGTGGCCTTGGCCAAATCAAAGTTGTCGGCGCGCATGGGTTCATAGATGCCAGAAACATAAAGGAGTAAATCGATACCACCCCATGTTTTTTTGATTGATTGATAAGCAGAACTAAGTTCATCATTACTTTGCGCATTAACTGGCAAACAAAGAGTTTGATCATCTGGCCATTTTTCTTGAATCGCTTTGAGCTTATCAGTGCGACGTGCACTGAGAGCCACTTTGGCACCATGGCTCAGAAAAGCCTTGGCACATGCTTCGCCAATGCCACTCGATGCCCCGATGATCCAGATTCTTTTGTTGTAAAAGCTGATGACTCTTTGATTAAGCGCCATTTGTGTCAGGCTTTCTTAGGGTGAATTGAATGACATCAGTACTTTTTTCAGCAAATCCTGCGGCACAGTACATTAAGTAAAGACTCCATAGACGGATGAACTTTTGATCAAACCCTTGGGCTTTGACTGCTTCTAATTGCTGATTGAACTTTTCATGCCACAAGACCAAGGTTTTTTGATAATCCTGCCCAAACCGATAAACACTTTCAGTCACAAGGCCCTGCTTAGCGGCGGCCTCTTTGAATTTTTCTTCTGAAGGCAGCATCCCGCCAGGAAATACATATTGTTGAATAAAGTCAGAGCTATTACGGTATTTTTCAAATAAATCATCAGCAATAACGATTGTTTGAATACAGGCTTTTTTACCTGGCTTTAAGCATCGTTGGATCATCTCAAAATAACTGGGCCAATAACTTTGACCGACTGCTTCAAACATTTCAATGGAGGCAATGCCGTCGTACTGCTCTTGATGGTCTCGATAGTCTTGTAACAAAATTTGATGGCAACCCAAGCCTTTGGCTTGGATTCTTCCACCGCGTTCACGCGCATACTTGGCTTGCTCTTCAGATATGGTTAGGCAGTCAATATCAACACCCTTTAAACAGGCCTGCTCCATGAGGCCGCCCCAACCACAACCAACCTCAAGAATTTTCTCACCCGAGGAAACTGAAAGAGATTGAATGATTTTTTGATATTTGGCGATTTGAGCTTCTACCAAAGGTGTGTCTTTAGAATCAAAGCAAGCGCTTGAATAAGTCATGCTTGGATCTAGCCAAAGGGCATAAAAAGCATTGCCGATGTCATAGTGCGCATGAATATTTTTTTTGCTACCAGCCTTGGTATTTTTATTGAACCAATGCTTGATTCGATAGCCAAGGCGACCCCACCAATTTCCATAGATGATGGTTTCGATTTCCTGTCTATTGGCCAACAACAATCTAAGGAGCGATAAAAGATCAGGAGAGTCCCACAGGTCTTTGATATAACTTTCTGCAAAACCAATGTCACCAGACTTTAAGCAAGCCTTGCAAACTTCCCAGTCATGAATTTGAATGGTTGCTTCGATACCTGCATGCGCACCCTTGAAGGTGAGACGCTCTCCTTCGGGGCTGATGACTTGTAGTTGACCAACCTGAATATTCTTCAGTAGCGAAAGAACCGCTTTGGCATGCCAAGGCAAACTTGGTAAGAAGCCATCAATGGTATTGGTGTTTGAGCTCATTTACTAACTTCCGTAGAAGGTGGCGTTGGTTTACTGTGAAATTGGACACCTTTTAGCCATAACCGTAAAGCTTGCCAATGAATTCTGGCAATCACTCCAATGCTCATGGCTGGATATCTAATCGCAGACCAAATGATACTTTTTAAATCAATATTCTGTTCAACTCCGCTAACGCTGGTGATTAGGAGTGGCCCCTGGTCATGATATTCAATGCGCGCAACGTGCTGACCAGAGTTTAATTTTGAGAAAAATCTGAATTGATACTCACCTTTTACTTCGCAAAATGGCGATACATGAAAGACCTTATTGGATAAAAAGCATTGACCCCATTGAAGATGTTGACCTTTAGGGTCGCTCAAAAGGTAACAATGTCTTTCGCCAAAAGTGTTATTGACTTCGGCCAAAATGGCCCTTGAGTCTCCCGAGAGATTTTCAAAAAACCAAAAGCTGACAGGATTGAATACATAGCCTAAAACCCTGGGAAATGTTTGAAGCCAAACTTCTCCGTCAATGTCTGTGATACCTTCGCTTTTAACTAAATCAAGAGCCCATGCAAGAGAATCGTTTTCTCCTCTGCCGTGGTCCTTGTCATAGAAAGCGAGCCAAGAAAGTTTGTTGTCGCCCAATCCTGTTTGAGATATCCCTTGGGCATGGCGCGCTCTTTTGCGCATCGGGATGCGCAAAGTAAAAACAGAATAGGCAAATTTATTGATCGCAGGCTTAAGACGAGCATGTCGAACTTGGCCAAAACAAATTTTTGCAATACTCATACTGATATTGATGTTTTTCTCTGGGCTCTTAAGATTTCCTGGATTGCTTCAGCCACAAGTTCACCTGAGCGCAGGCCATCTTCGTGGAATCCGTAACCGGTCCATGCTCCACAGTACCATGTATTGTTCAGGCCTTGTATTAAAGATAAGTTTTGCTGAGCAAGAATCGCCGCCTGATCAAATACTGGGTGCGCATACTGAATGTCGGCATGAACTGTTTCTGCTTTAGGTTCAATCACAGGATTCAAACTGACAATCACTGCTTGATCATTCCAACTTTCGGGCAATGGCTGCAGTTGGTTAATCAGGTAGTTAACGCAAACTTCTTGATCTTGATGGTTTTCACTTCTGGTGCTTGCATAGTTCCAGGCAGCCCAACATTTTTTTTCTTTTGGCAATAAAGAGCTGTCGGTGTGCAATATGGCTCGATTATCTTGATACTTAACAGAGCTAAGAATGTTATTTTCTTCAGTACTTGGATCATTTAAGGCATCAAGGGCTTGGTCACTGTGGCAGGCCATCACCACATGGTCATAAATGATGGTGCCATGGGCGGTGCTGATGTTGACTTGATTGTCATTTCTTGAAACAGAGTTGACACACTCTCGAATAAATGAGCCGTGATTTTTTTCAATGTGGGCGCACAATTTTTTGACGTATTCTCTGGAGCCACCATTAACCGTTAACCATTGAGGCCTGTACGCAATTTGAATCAACCCATGGTTAAAGCAAAATCTGATCATGGTTGCAATTGGGAATGCCAACATTTGAGAAACTGGACAGGACCAAATGGCGCCAACCATTGGTAAAAAATACCAATCTTGAAACTCCTGACTGAAGGCATGTTTTTTAATAAATTCGCCAACAGTTAAATCAACTTCATCCAATTGTTTGTCTGCGGCTAATTTTGTACAAATTCGATTAAATCGAATGATGTCTTTGACCATGCGCAAGAACGAAGGACTCACGATATTTTTTCTTTGAGCAAACAATGAATCAACACTGGTGCCCGACCACTCTAATACATCACCATTTTGTTTGGGAATAGATACAGAGAAAGACATGTCAGATTTGGCAATCTCAACGTCTATTTCATGGAATAAGCGAATCAATCTTGGATAAGTTCTTTGATTAAAGACCAAAAATCCGGTATCAACACCGTGGCTAATTTTGCCTGATGGGGTGTCAAGAGTTAGATCAACCGTATTACTGTGACCACCAATGTGACTGCCACCTTCGTAGATGGTGACTTCGCAATTATCTAATTTGCTAAGAGCGTATGCACAGCCAAGGCCTGATATGCCAGCGCCAACGATGGCTATTTTCATGAGACTCTTTCATTGGCTTTGAATAAGAAAACCACAAGACACCCCTGAGCATAAATAAGGGAGGGAGAGAAACTGCGCTCAGCGGGCTTCATGTCTTGTGGTTAAAAGGGTTAATGGGTATGTCGTTTATCTTTGGCTAACCATGCATAAGCAGAGTGATTGTGAATAGACCCAAAATTTTTTCTGGGGCATTCATTACGGTTTTTCCTGAAGTAGCTTTTCAAGTTGAGCAACAATTTTTGTACTGCTTGGGGATGTCATGCTGCTGTATGCATCAACGACATTACCTTGACGATCCACCAAATATTTATAAAAGTTCCATCGAGGTTTGGTGCCCGTTTGTTCAATCAAGTGTTTGAAAAGCGGGTTTACGTTTGGCCCAGTGACGGATGATTTAGCAAACATGGGAAATTTAACGCCATAGGTGTTGTGGCAAAAGTCGGCGATTTCTTTATTTGATCCCGGCTCTTGTTTGCCAAAATCATTTGATGGAAATCCAAGAATGACCAACCCTTTGTCTTTGTACTGGCTATAAAGTTTCTCCAAGCCATCATATTGGCCTGTAAAGCCACAATAACTGGCTGTATTGACAATCAGAACTACTTTTCCTTGGTATTGGCACAAATTCTGAGGAGCCTCATCTTGAAGTCTCAGAAAGGTGTGGGACAGTGTTTTAGAGCAATTCATTGCAACAGCTTCCTTTGGCCAAAAAAGCCACATGAGAACAACCAGCAGAAGGGCTGTGAAGGTCATTCTGTAAAATTGAGTCGTCAGGCTATTGCTTGCCTGTAGTTGGGCTTTGGGCCCGCTCTTGGTCTTGACCGTCATTGGATTTGTCTCCTCGCCCCATTTTTATCTGTATTTGCTTTTTATTATTGACAACAATTGATTTGTCTAGGGCAAACTAAAGATGTGGTGCAATATTAAGCATAAAGCAAAATAAATGCAAATTATGTCTAAGACAGTGTAGAATTTATTCGTCGATACCACGTATTAACTTGGTGACAAACATGAGTTTTTCCTTATGAATGTTAGGTTTACTAATATGCCAGACATGCTAAGTATTGCCGCAGTTGAGCGAGATACCGGCATTGCTAAAGACACACTCCGAGTGTGGGAAAGACGTTATGACTTTCCAATACCCCTTCGGGATAAAAATGACGATCGCGTTTATCCAGCCGATCAAATCGAGAAACTTCGAATCTTAAAAAGATTATTAGACTCAGGGTTTCGTCCTGGGCGGATCGTGCCTTTGCCAATTGAGGCGCTCAAAGAATTAAGCTCAAAAACCAATCAAACATCAAAGGTCAGCACGCATTCCTTATCGATGATTTCTCAAGAAGAAGTGGATCGATATATAGATTTATTGAGGTCTCATCAAACTGAGGCATTGAGGTTGGCGCTTTCTACTAGTTTGATGAAAATCGGTCTGGATCGTTTTGTGATTGAAGTTGTGGCGCCACTCATAAGAAATATTGGTGAGTACTGGGTCAACGGCAAGTTAGAAATACACGAAGAGCATGTGTTCACAGAGCAAATCAAGCATTTGTTAAGAACAGCGATCAATTCAGTACCTCGTAGTCATATTGGTCAAAATGAAGAATTAGCTAGACCAAGAATCTTATTGACCACATTTCCGCAGGAGCCTCATAGCTTAGGTCTTTTGATGGCTGAAGCGCTGATGACTTTAGAAGGATGTTCTTGCGTGTCTTTGGGAACTCAAACTCCTATCCTTGAAATTGCTCAAGCAGCCAGAGCTCAAAAAGCAGACGTGATTGCCTTATCTTTCTCATCACAAATGAACCAAAACCAAGTTGTAGATGGCTTGAATGAGCTCCGGTCAAAGTTAGCACCAGGGGTGGAGCTATGGGCGGGTGGCGAAAACCAGGCATTGCGCAAGCGCACTCCTGAAGGGGTGACGGTCATGACTGCACTGCAAGATATTTCATCGAACATCAAAGGTTGGCGCACAAAGCGCTCAGACAACTGATTTGAAAAAACTTGTCTTAGTTCTGGGAGATCAATTAAAGGCCGATAGTTCGGCCTTTAACCATTTCGATCTAACAAACGATGAAGTTATCATGATTGAGTCAGAGTTTGAAGCCAATTATGTATGGACACATAAAGCTAAAATCGCTCTTTTCTTGTCGGCCATGCGACATTTCGCGGAAATATTAAAAGATAAAAAATACAAGCTGACCTATGTGAAGGAAAGTAAGTTATCAATCCCTACAGTACTTAGAGAGCAGATTCAGAAAAATCATTTCACCCATTTACTTTGCGTAGAACCTGGGGAGTGGCGATTAAGAAAAGAATTAGAAGATTTGGCCAGCGATCTTCAAATAAATTTAACCATTGAAAATGATGACCATTTTTACTGCGGTCTAGATGAATTCAAAGAATGGGTGGGCGATAAAAAAGAAATCAGACTTGAATACTTTTATCGATACCTGCGTAAAAAACACAAAGTTCTAATTGAGGAAACTGGTGAGCCTGAGGGTGGCCAATGGAATTTTGATGAGCAAAACAGAAAGCCTTATCCAAAAAAAGGACCAGGCAAAATAACTGAACCCTTGTGGTTCACTCCTGATGCAATTAGCCAAGAAGTGATTGCTTATGTTCAGGCCAAATACCCTAAGCATCCTGGGGAGCTAGAAAACTTTGGATGGGCTGTGACAAGAGAGCAAGCCCTGTTAGCTTTGAATCATTTTGTAGAGTACCGCTTACCATTATTTGGCGTTCATCAAGATGCCATGTGGACGGATACGCCATTTGGTTGGCACTCCATCATGTCAACGGCGCTTAATTTAAAGCTCATCGATCCAAAAGAAGTGGTGGATGCTGCCACACAAGCTTATAAAAAGAATCAATTGTCCCTGAGTGCTGTTGAAGGGTTTGTGCGTCAAGTATTGGGTTGGCGAGAATTTATACGCGGCATGTATTACTTGGATATGCCAAAAATGGCAGAAGATAATTTTTACCAGCATCAAAGAAAGTTGCCAGACTGGTATTGGACGGCTGAGACCAAAATGGCCTGCATGAAAGATGCCATCGAACAAACATTGAAATATGGCTACGCCCACCATATTCAAAGATTGATGGTGACTGGTAATTTTGCTTTGTTGGCTGAATTATTGCCTCAGCAAGTTTGTGAGTGGTATCTCGCAATTTATGTTGATGCAATTGAATGGGTCGAGTTGCCCAATACGGCGGGCATGGCTTTGTTTGCCAACGGTGGAAGATTTACGAGTAAGCCCTATGTGGCGAGCGGCGCATACATCAAAAGGGTGAGTAATTATTGTGATTCTTGCTCATATCAATCCAGTAAAAGGTATGGACCTGATGCTTGCCCAATGACCACCTTGTATTGGAATTTTTTAATCAATCATCGGGCAGAATTTGAGAAAAATCCAAGAACTCGTTTGATGACGGCCAATTTACAGAAAATTGAAGCAGAAGAGCAGTTACTGATCGCACAGCATGCCCAAACATTGCTAAATAATTTAGAAAATATCTAGTCAGTTGTAAGATGTTGCCTATGACAACGCCAAATCTTAATAAATTACCATTGCCAGCATTTGAAGAGAAGATCTGCTCTGTAGAAAATCTACAGGAAGCTTTGAAGCATTTGCCAAAGCCAATTGTTTTTACAAATGGCGTGTTTGATATCCTGCACAGAGGCCACGTGAGTTATTTGGCTCAAGCTAAAAGCTTGGGTGCTAGTTTGGTGCTGGGCGTCAATGCAGATAGCTCAGTTCGCTTATTGGGCAAAGGTGATGCTAGACCACTCAATGCTCAAGATGACCGCATGGCCTTGTTGGCATCCTTAGAGTCTGTTGACTTGGTCGTGATGTTTGAAGAAAAAACTCCAGTTGAACTAATTGCCAAAGTCAGACCTGACATTTATGTCAAAGGTGGAGATTATCAAATTGATGATTTAGCTGAAACAGCTTTGGTCAAAACTTGGGGCGGTAAGGCTTATGCCATACCGTTTATCCATGATCGATCAACGACTGCCCTTGTTAAAAAGATCCGGGCTTGATGATCCTGATTATTTTGATTGCGCTGGGCTTAGAAGTTTAATTTGATCGTTTTCTTGAGCGGTTGCGCTTGATCCTTGAAACGCAGTTTCTACCCAAGAATTAATATAGCTTTGAGCCCTAAAAGAGTTGGCATTAATTTGTAACGCTAACAAGATAATGATACTGATTGCAATGATCAAAGCAGCCTTTAATTTTTTACTCATGATTTAACCCTATTTTTCCCCAGGCCAAAAGTCCTTTAAGTACCATTTGCTCTTCATGATGAACGAGGGCTGATGAAGAGAAATTCTTAAGTAGGGCGCTTATGATTTTGGCGCTGCCACCAGTCACAATCATCAGATCAAGTTTAATTTTTTGACTCTTAGCATATTCTTGCGCAATCGAGATCGCCCCAAGATGGCTGGCTAAAATTCCTTGGTAAATAGCATCGTTGGTGTTGGTGCCTATCACCAATAAAGATCTTTCTTGATCGGTTGAAACCTTGGGCAGTTGAGCGGTGTTCAAATTGAGTGTCTTGGCCATCAACTCCATGCCAGGAAAAATCCACCCACCCATATGATGATTAGGCGTGATGAGGTCAATGGTCGTTGCTGTGCCAGCACTGATCACTAAAATATTTTTGCCCGGAAACATTTGGTGAGCACCAATCGCCATCGCTCTTCTATCTGTGCCTAATTGTTGTGGTTGATCATATTGGCTGCCCAGATCTTTTATAGCTGATGTGCCATTGATTTGAAACCAAGATGCTTGAGGTATGATTGTTTTTAAATGTTTTTCAAGGACAAGGGTTCTGTCTTCACTGATGACGCTGGAGCAAATGATTTTTTCAATAGTTTGATTTTTTGATAATTGATTAAATTGAGCAAGTTGATTTGGTGAATCATTCATGCTCACCCCTTGATCAATAAAATCAGAATGTAAATCATCATTGTTGGGGGATATGGCCCATTTAAGCCTGCTGTTACCGATGTCGATTAATAGGGTGCTCATGCTTTTGCCTTCAAAGAAACATCACCGCTGATAATTTTTTGCATCTTATTGTCAGATTCAATGAGTAAGTGACCTTGATCATCGACCCCTCGTTCAAAACCCTCATGCTGTATTTGATCATTATGAATGATGGCACAAGTTTTATCTTTATAAATATCCCATGAGTTCCACTCTTTTTGAAGCTTCGCAAATGAATGTTGCTCAAAGAGTTCAATGATTTCAGCCAGCTCTTTGAGTATGGCGAGCCATAAAACATCAGCATCAATAGCTTTAGTTTGGCTAATCTGGTCTAGGCTAGCAATTGGGCGTTGAATGCTTTTTTCTAGATCTGAAGTTGCAGTCAAATTAATCCCAACACCAATCACTATCCAAGTTGATTGAGCTGAATTTAATTGACCGCCCTCCAAGAGCATGCCAGCTAATTTTTTATCATTGAAAAAAATGTCATTGGGCCATTTAAGACCTAAACCTAGTTTTTTTAAGGCTTCTTGAGAAATTCCGCTGGTCTGACTGATGCCTTTGATCACGGCAAGTCCGCAAGCAAGGCTTAACCCTGATAGCTCAGAAATATTTTTTTTGAAAGGATAGGCAACCGAGAATGTCAGAGCTTGGTGAGGGTGGCTGATCCAAGATCTTCCAAGGCGACCTTTGCCAGATGTTTGTGTGATGGCTTTTCTGGCGATGGGCTGCCATAGTCGACTCGCTCGCCACCGAGCCATTAAGTCTTCGTTGGTTGAGGGACTTTGATCAACACTTTCTAGGATCCAATTTATCGCCATATCAATATTGTAGGTACTATGTGGTTATGACAGAGAATTTTCAAAGACCTCAACGCCTTAATTGGCCTGATTTGCCGATGTCAACCGCAAGGATGGCATGCTTTTCTTATATTTTGTTGATTATTTACGCCAGTATTTATCCATTTAATTTCAATGTCAGTGTGGGCGCCACTTACTTAGATTGGATCCTTGCACCCATTCCTCAGTACATCACATCATTTGATGTATTTACCAATATTTTGGGTTACTTGCCCTTGGGGTTTTTAATTGTTTTTGCTGTTTATCCTCGCCTGAAATCCTATCGCGCACTTTTATTGTCAGTCATTATTGGCGCTTTACTTTCTGCGGTCTTAGAATCTCTGCAGACTTGGTTGGTTACTCGGATACCCAGCAATGTTGATTGGTGGGCGAATATATCTGGTGTGGCAATAGGCGCGCTCATTGCCATCACCTTAGATCCCGTTTGGCTTTCTGGAAGTGTTTTTCAAAGAAAGAGGGTTGAATGGTTTGGAGTTCGGTCCAGCGGAATTTTGCTATTAATGGCGTTTCCGTGGGCGCAAATTTATCCCCAAACAGCATGGCTAGCCATGGGTGGTCTTGCAACCAAGTGGCCCAATTCAATTCTTTGGACAAGTACATTTAACTTTGCCACCATTGAAATCGCCACAACCATGTTGGCTTGGATTTTTGCTAGCATCAGCATTGCATTGACCATGCGTAAGGGTGCGCCAAAATTAGCGCTGTTGTTTTTTTTGCTGATAACCACCATTATTTTGAAAGCTTTATTTTCAGGAATGCAGTTTGGGGCTGATAAAAGCTTCGCATGGTTAACGCCGCCTGCATTGTGGGGAATGATATTTGCAACAATTCTATTGTTTGGTGCTTTGCAATTGAATAGAGTGTATTTGTATTTAATTGGTGTTTGCGCTCTACTGGGGATGCTCTTTCTGGTTAATTTTTTGCCACAAAACCCATACTATTTAGTCACCATACAAGAGTGGCGCCAAGGTCGTTTGCTGCACTTTAATCATTTGATGTCATGGCTG
>CAMBJN010000029.1 GCA_945867755.1 Polynucleobacter meluiroseus | reverse complement strand
ATGTCTTAACAGTAATTTTTAACTATTTTTTTCTATTGAGATTTCAGCCAATACCAAAGACCACCCAGAAGTTCATGACAAATTCAGCGAGCTTTCTGAAAAAGTTCATGACTAGGACAAAAGTCCAGGGGGTGTATTGCTCTTTTTGTAAAAACCCATGCGAGCTTCAATGACTACCCTCTGTTTTTCAAATTGAATCTCAGCTCAAGAAATGTGCCCAAAGTGAGCTGCCAGATAGATGGTTTTGATGCTTTTTTGGATTTTCTAAAGCGCTATTTTTGCATTACCTATTCACTAAGCTAACTAATTGCTTATCCACCCATGTAGTTTGTTTCCTACAACAAAATCAGACCTATCTTATCCACAAACCTGACTATCCTCTTTACTCGATATTTTTTCTACTTAACTTTAAGAAAGGGATTTATCAATGAGTATTCGCATGAAGTGTTTTCCACATCAATCGGGAACTAACAGTGAGCAAGCAACGGCCATAAATGCCGCTCTTGTAACTGAATTAGAAATGGATGCAAAGCCAGCATCAATGATCACCACTAAGAATCGTGCCTGTCAATTTTTTATTGAAAAGGCCAAACTCAAGAATCTAAACCCCATCACATACATGGGCAGTCTTGGCCTTAATTCCACGAAGTCAATTCAATTTTTTAATGGCGATCACAAGCATGTTGAGTTCTTGCGTTTACTATATGCCATCACCATGATTGGTTATGAAGTGAAGATTTCTTTAACGCCTTCTGATTTTCTATTTGGCATCATCAAAGTAGATCCTTGCTGATTCAATGAAAATTCTTTTTTTATTGTTTTGCTTTATTTCTACCTTTGCTAACTCTTTTTAGCCTTTACTCTTAATTCCCCGCCACAATCGACATCACTGCCATGCGCACCGCAATACCAAAGGTCACTTGTTTAAGGATCACTGATTGAGGGCCATCTGCCACATCACTGGCAATTTCTATTTCACGATTCATAGGTCCCGGGTGCATGACGATGGCATCGGTTTTGGCTAGCTTCAGCCTTTCTTTGGTTAAGCCCCATTCTTTAAAGAATGCAACACCCTCAGGGACTTGTCCTGCTTCCATGCGCTCTTTTTGGATTCTGAGGGTCATGACCACATCAACATCTTTTAAACCCTCATCAATGTTGTTGAAGATTTTTACACCCATCATATTAAGATCTTTAGGTAAAAGGCTCTCTGGGCCAATGGCGCGGATTTCTTTGCAACCTAAGGTGGTCAGTGCATGAATGTTTGATTTGGCTACCCGACTGTGAGCAATGTCTCCAATGATGGCTACCTTGATTTTGGTGAAGTCTTGTTTGTAACTACGCATGGTGTACATATCGAGTAAACCTTGCGTCGGGTGTTGATTGGTGCCATCGCCCGCATTGATCACATGAACATGTGGCGGCAAGTGTTGCGCCACTTCAACCGCGGCACCCGTGGTTTTGTGTCTCACCACAAAAATATCCGCTTGCATCGCTACCAAGTTATCAATGGTGTCGAGCAGGGTCTCACCCTTGGCAGTCGATGATGTTTGTATGTCTAAATTGACCACATCGGCTGACAAGCGTTTAGCAGCTAATTCAAAGGTGGCTCTGGTACGGGTGGAATTTTCAAAGAAGAGGTTAAATACATTAGTGCCTCTTAATAAAGGCACTTTTTTAACTTCTCTGTCTAAATCACTGACTGCCACAAACTGCTGGGCAGTATCTAGGATATGAAGAATATGCTCTTTAGACAAACCTTCTAAGGTCAATAGATGGGTGAGTTCACCTTGGTCATTGAGCTGAAGTTGGCTTGGAGTTTTGGTCATCTTTGATTGGTATTTTAATCTGTTTTAAAGTGTTTTAGAGGCTTGGCTTTTAATTTGCTTTTTTAACCTTATAAATTAACTTTGTGAACTAACTTTGCTTAGCTTCGGTTGTAAATCCAAAACGTCCATCTTCAGCCTGCTCTAAGACCAGGATTTGGTCATCAGCCACCTTCACTTTAGCCCCCTTAAAAGTCGCATCGACTGGCAACTGTCTTCTATGCCGATCAGCCAAGACGGCTAAATCAACCTTGGCTGGACGACCATAATCGAATAACTCATTCAAAGCAGCGCGGACTGTTCTACCGGTATCTAAGACATCATCGACCAAGATGATGTGGGCACCTTCGACATTAAAAGGTAGTTTGGTTGACATGCCCTCAGCACTGTTTAATGCTTTAACACCTTTTTCTGAGTAGTCGTCTCTATGAAAAGACACATTGATAACACCATGATGGTCTAAGCCAAGATCTTTCGCCAAGCGCTCAGCCACCCAAGCACCTCCACTAGCTAAACCAGCCAACTGAAAGTTGGCATTTATTTTATTTTGTTCTTTTAATTGATTTAAAAGAGTTTGATAAAGATCTTCTGCGTTAGGAATGGATGACATAAGCTTTCATTCAATATTGATTGTTAATATTTTAAAGCTATTTATTATTTTTAATATGAGTATCTTACTCCGATGCTCTATTTTGGCCATGCCAGTTTATAGTTGATCTAAATACTGCTGTAAGATGAGTTGAGCTGCCAGGGCATCATTACCTCCATCTACGGATACAGAGGTATAGCGCTCATCAACCCAAACCACCTCCTTTTGAAACCTACCATTTAGTTGATTGCCAAATCGCTTCGCTTTTTCAGTCATTTCATGCTCTGCGCCATCCGGATGAGTTGGTAAGCCCACCACCAATATTTGGGGTTGCCACTCTTGGACGAGTTCCTCAATTACTTTAAATTTATCTTGTTGGTTTTTCTCTTGAATGATTTTTAGTGGTTCTGCTGTTTTAGTGAGGGTGTTGCCCACGGCCACACCAGTGCGCTTTTCACCAAAATCAAAAGCAAGGATCGTTTGTGACATCAAGCATGCCCAGCAGTGGTTGATAAGAAGCTTTGCTCAATACCCAAAAGCGCTAAAACATTTTGATATTTGTATTCATCAGGCGTATCAAAAATGATGTGCACCATCTCTTCAGTAGGCGCTGGCACATTGAGCCAACCATTGCGTGCGATTTCATCTTCGAGTTGACCAGCACTCCAGCCAGCATAACCCAAAGTCATTAAAAATCGTGAAGGCCCATGACCCGCAGCCACTTCTTCTAAAACATCTTTGGACGTGGTCATGGCCAAGCCACCCGGTATGCGAAGAGAGGAGTTGTAATGCGTGGTGTGTTCACCTTGCTTTGGTTCATGCAATACAAAACCACGATCAGTTTGCACTGGGCCACCAAAGTAAACAGGCTCCTGGGCTTTGGTTTGGATTTCTAGCTTGAGATCAACCTTATCAAAGACTGTCGCCAAATCAACATCTGTGGGACGGTTGATCACCAAACCCATCGCACCGCTGGCAGTGTGATCACAGAGGTACACCACTGTACCGGCAAAGTTCTCATCCACCATGCCAGGCATGGCGATTAAGAATTGATTGGCTAGGTGACTGACATCACCAGATTTTTGAGTCATATGTAGATTTTATCTGATTAAGCTCAGATCTCAAATGAACTACCCCAGTGAATTAAGCCTACCAACACTAATATGTCAATAAATCTATAAAATGACTAAAAGAGCTTAAAAATGACTTTAAAGGACCTTCAGGGTCTATACAAACAAGGCAACGGTGACAAAATGACTGCTTCAAAAGGCTTGGTTTGGCTCCGACGTGATTTACGTATTCACGACCATCACGCTCTGCGCATGGCTACTCAGTCATGCCAGCAGGTGTGGGTAGCTTTTGTTTTTGACACAGACATCCTGAATCACTTACTTGAACGCGGTCTTCAAAAAGACCGTCGTATTGATTTTATTTGGCAATCTCTTCAAGAAATTGACTCCGAACTGCGTACCAAAGGCGGCGGCCTGATTGTTCGTCACGGCAAAGCCACTGAGATCATTCCTGAGCTAGCTGCTCAATTAGGTGTTGGTGCTGTTTTTACCAACAAAGACTATGAACCAGCAGCCATTGAGCGTGACCGCATCGTTTCCCTTGCACCTGAATCCAAGGACATTGCATTTCATGGCTACAAAGATCAAGTGATTTTTGAAAACAAAGAAGTTCTCACTGGTCAAGGTGGGGTATTTTCAGTGTTCACACCCTTTAAAAATGCATGGCTCAGAAAGTTACAAGCAACCGATCTAGATGCCCATGCAGTAGATTTAGATGGCGGGCGATTTGCTGTCATTCCAAAATCATTAGATTTGGCATTTCCATCATTAAAGTCGATGGGTTTTGAGGCAAGCGATATTGAATCTTATCTACCCACGGGCATGTCCGGCGCTTCACAGCTCTTTGAAGAATTTTTAGACCGCATGGATCACTATCACGCTACGCGTGATTTCCCTGCAGTGAAAGGTCCTAGCTACTTATCAGTACACTCTCGCTTTGGCACGATTTCTATCAGAGCCTTGGTGCGCGAGGCGCATCATCGCATGTTGACTGGCAGTATGGGAGCCACGATTTGGTTATCAGAACTCATCTGGCGTGACTTTTACTTCATGATTTTAAGTAATCATCCTCGTTTAGCTCCTTCATTGAAGAAACAGGTATTGACTCATGGCACATCTGGTCATGAATCATTCAAACCAGACTACGACAAGATTGTTTGGGAAAGTGGTGCCAAAGCACAAAAACTATTCAAAGCATGGTGTGAAGGTAAAACTGGCTATCCACTTGTGGATGCAGCAATGCATCAACTCAATCAAAGTGGTTATATGCACAATCGCTTGCGCATGGTCGTGGCCTGCTTCTTGATTAAAGATTTAGGAATTGATTGGCGCTGGGGTGAACAATACTTCGCCGATCACTTGAATGATTTTGACTTTGCAGCCAACAATGGAGGTTGGCAATGGGCATCATCGAGCGGTTGTGATGCACAACCTTATTTCCGAATATTCAATCCAATCACCCAATCCGAAAAATTTGATGCAGAGGGTAAATTCATTAAAAAGTATTTACCGCAACTTTCCAAACTATCAAAGAAGGCAATCCATGCTCCATGGCTAGCAGGAGACATTGAACTAGATCTTGCTGGTGTGCGATTAGGTAGAGACTACCCTCCACCGATTGTGCAACACGATGAGGCAAGAAAAAACACCTTGATCAGGTATGCGGTGGTTAAAAAAGAAATCTCTGAGCAATAAATCTATTTTAATAATCCTTACCACATGATTTATCTTAACAAAATCCTTCCTTATTTCTTCTATCCCACAACCATCATTTTGATGTTGTTGATTTGGGGCATTATTTCTAAAAAGAGAGTTTTATTTTTTATAGCTTCAGCAATATTTTTAGTTACCAGCAACCCTATGATCTCCGATCAAATGCTGCACCATTTAGAAAAAGATCAAATAAAAAAATCTATTGAGGATGTTAATCAAGCTGATGCAATTGTTGTTTTAAGTGGCATGTTAACGAGTATAAGTTCAAATCAGGGCATTGTTCATGAATGGTCTGACCCCGATCGATTTTTTGGTGGCCTAGAATTAATCGAAGCCAATAAATCAGAACGCATCATTTTTACTGGCGGCAAGCTTCCTTGGCAAAAAAATGATGGTACTGAAGGTGAGGTGCTAGCAAGTTATGCCAAGAAATTTGGCATTAACAGCCAACTCATTCAAATCACAAAAGAAGTCCAAAATACTGAAGATGAGGCAAAAGCCGTAAGAGAGCTGCTAGCCAAAGAGAAATTAAATAGGATCATCCTGGTTACTTCTGCGTTTCATATGCCGCGCGCCAAAAGTTTGTTTGAAAAGCAAGGCTTGGAAGTTCAACCATATCCCGTTGATTTCAAAATAGAAGCAAACAACAGGACAATTCTGGATTTTTTACCCAGCGCTAGAGCAATGAAAGATTTTGAATTTTCTATTAGAGAATTACTTGGTAGGGCTTACTATCAAGTTAAAGGTCTTTAGATTATCAGCTCTAAATAGCTAAAGACCCACAGGTCTTTTCAAGCCAGCCACCTGAATGAACTCAGGCTTCTGACCCAAAGACATCGCTGTTAATTGGCCACCCCAGACACAACCCGTATCCAAACCTACCACATTCTTTTTCTCTAAGAGTCCCAAAGTCGACCAGTGCCCAAAGATGATTTTGGCATCTTGAGTTTTTCTGTTCGGTACCTCAAACCAAGACATATAACCTTTGGGTGCGTCGCCAACCCCTTCTTTACTCTCAAACTCCATTACGCCCCTGGCAGTGCAAAAACGCAATCTCGTGAATGAATTAATGATGACTCTCAGGCGCTCCGCGCCTTTAAGTTTGTCATTCCATTGATAGGGTGTATTGCCATACATTTCTACAAGTGACTTCGCGTAGTTTTTATGACGGAGCACTTTCTCAAGCTCATGAGCCAATTCTAAAGTTTTAGTGACATCCCACTGAGGCGGGACGCCTGCGTGCACAAACAAGGTATTCAAGTTACTTTGTCCGCTGTACAGGGCCATGGGGCGATGCCTTAACCAATCAATCAATTCTTTGCGATCGGATGCTTTAAGAATCTCATCCAAGGTGTCCAATGATTTGGGACCGCGTATGCCAGCATCTCTGGCCAGCAAATGCAGATCATGATTACCTAAGATACATTCAGCTTGACCAGCCTCTTGCATGGCTTTAAGTGTGCGAAGCACCCCCAAAGAATCAGGTCCACGATTGACCAAATCACCCACACAAATGATTTTGGATTGTTTGGGTAATTGTTTGATGAGTTGCTTGAGTTGTTGATGACAACCCTGAACATCTCCGATGGCAAATATATCGTTCATATACCCCTTAGTTTAATGGGTGATGAATTTGTTGATTTGTTTTTCACTTATAAAAAGCATAAGATACACTCATTGACACAAATCTCTCAATTTCTTCCACACCATGAAATTCAACTCCTTACAGTTTGCCGATTCCCTCGAGAAAAATGGTTTCTCCAATGAACAAGCCAGAGGCATCGCATACGGGGCTTTTGACTGCTTTGATATTGAAAAGTTGGCGACCAAGGATGAAATCAAATATTTGGCCACCAAAGAAGATCTATCAGGGTCGATTCATAAGCTTTTTTGCCAATTACTCAGTGTCATCATAGGTGTTCAAGCCATCATAGTTGCCCTGATGTTATTTCTACACCGATAAATCAAAACCAAATGAAATTTAATTCTTTGAAATACTCTAAAAAATTACGCATTGCAGGTTTTACAGAAAACCAATCAGAAATATTGGCTGAAGGTTTTCACGAGCACATCTCTTACCAAGAGGTGGCAAAGAAGAGTGACCTTGTGCACTTAGACAAGAAGATTGATGTAATCGAAATTCGTCTAGAAAAATCAATCGCCGATCTTGGCACCAAGCTGACCACCTTCATCTGCGCCAGCTCATTCTCTGTGATGACAATCTTGCTGGCTTTTATGATGTTCTTACATAGCGGCAAATGATTTTTCTGCCGCTTTAAACATTTCAGCCAATACTGCATCATCGTGCGCAATCGATAAGAAACCAGCCTCATAGGCTGATGGCGCCAAATACACCCCGTTATCCAACATCAAGTGAAAGAATTTCTTAAACGCTTCAATGTCGCTGGCAGTGACAGCAGCATAAGATGTTGGCACTTCTTTAGAAAAGTACAAACCAAACATTCCGCCTACGCTGTCTACTGAAAAATCGACACCTGCTTTATCGGCTCTCTTTTTCATGCCATTCACAAACTTTTTAGTTTGAATAGCTAAGCAGTCATAAAAACCAGGCTGAGTGATGATGTCTAAATTAGCTAATCCAGCAGCCACAGCCAAAGGATTGCCTGACAGAGTACCCGCTTGGTACACATTACCCAATGGGGCTAACTTACTCATGATGTCTGCTCGGCCACCAAAGGCTGCCATTGGCATACCGCCACCCATCACCTTGCCTAAGCAAGTTAAATCAGGCTGAATGCCATGAAGACTTTGTGCCCCGCCCAAAGCCACCCTGAATCCAGTCATGACTTCGTCATAAATTAACACAGCACCATCTTTGCTTGTGAGCTCACGCATGGCTTTTACAAAAGCAGCGCTTGGCTGAATTAAATTCATATTGCCAGCGATGGGCTCAACAATCAGAGCAGCTACCTTGCCAGCGTATTGTTTGAAAGCTAGTTCAAGCGCCTCTACATCGTTATATGGCAATACTAATGTGTGTTTCACCAAATCTTGTGGTACCCCACCTGAGGATGGTGCATTTTGAGTACTATCAGCAAAGGTCAACATCCCTGAGCCTGCTTTAACCAACAAACTATCGGCATGGCCGTGGTAACAGCCTTCAAATTTGATGATCAAATCTCGACCGGTAAAGCCGCGTGCTAAACGCAAAGCACTCATGGTTGCTTCTGTTCCGCTCGATACCAAACGAACTTGCTCAATGCTAGGCACTAATTCACAAATACGCTCAGCCATGATGACTTCACCTTCAGTGGGTGCGCCATAACTAAAGCTATTGACTGCAGCGTCTTGCAAAGCTTTAACTACCTTAGGATGAGCGTGCCCCACAATCATAGGGCCCCAAGAACCAATACAGTCGATGTATTTCTTATCATCGGCATCCCAAAAATAAGCGCCCACTGCTCTTTTGATAAAGCGAGGCACACCACCCACCTGACGAAATGCTCGCACAGGAGAGTTCACACCACCGGGCGTGGTTTTTTGGGCCCTTAAGAAGAGTTCTTCATTTTTGCTCATAGGGATTACTCAAAGTTTGCAGAAGGAAAATACTGTATTGAAAACTACAAAACCACCCGGGGGTGGCTTTCTTGATCAAGGTGATTTAGATGACTGTCATCTCAAAATCTTCTTTGCGCGCACCACACTCTGGACAAGTCCAGTTCATTGGCACATCTTTCCAAAGAGTACCTGGTGCAATATCCTCATCTGGCAGACCGGCTTCTTCATCGTAGACCCAGCCACAAATCAAACACATATAAGTTTTAAATTCCATAATCTCTTTTTCCTGTTTTTTGTATTTTACTAGGACTTAAGCAATTTCTGCCAAAGCACTGTATCTCTAACTGCCACAGATCAAGACTTACTTAAATCTTCTGGCTTTTTCATATCAAACCTAAACAAACGACATTCAAGAGGGCCATTGAATAGAGGTGTACGCTTTGATTCTTTCATGCGCACTTGCCCAGGCAAACCCATGTCAGCGGTCAAGACATCAACTTGCCAACCCTGGAAGTTGTCTTTGAGATGTTTGCCAAATTGATTCAGAAACTCCATGAACTCTGGTGAATTGTTGTTCTTTGGCAAAGCATCACGTGCACCACGCCCTTTGACACGCTCACTGCCATCGCGTCCACCTTTGATTTCTAAACGCTCGCCATACGGCGGATTGAACAGCATCACGCCAGGCTCTGCGAACGGTGATTTGGCCACCAAAGCATCGATTTGTCTCACATTAGATAAAACACCTGATTGCGCAGGCAGTCCTGCACGCTTCCAATTATTTTTCACAATGGTGATCATGTTTTCATTGATGTCACATGCAGCCATTTTGAGCTTGTTGGCATTGGCCAAACCAGTTTCAATATTTTTCTTTGCCACTTCACACAAATCATCCCACTGCTTTTTTAAATCAGGGGTATTGAATGGCTTTAATCGCTGAAAACCAAATCCTTGATCAGCTCCCACCAAATCAACCCGTGTAGGGCGATATCGCGTGAACTTACTTTCAGCTTCTGCTTTGTCTTGTGTCCTTACTGATTGATTGTGTGCCTGAGCCGCTTGCTCTTCGACCTGCTTGGCGCTCAACAAACCAGCTCGGATAGAGCCAGAGGGAATACCTAAACCGCGATAAGCAGCTTCAATGAGAAAAGTACCACTACCGCACATCGGATCAAACAATGGTTGCTCAGGCTTCCAACTCGTTAAAGCTAAAATGCCAGCAGCTAAATTTTCTTTTAAAGGGGCCACACCCTTGTCGTCTCGCCATCCACGCTTGAACAAAGATTGACCGCTGGTATCCAAATAAACAGTCGCATGTGTGGCTGTCAAATGCGCTTGCACGCGAACATCAGGTAATTCAGTATCAATATTGGGTCTGGCGCCCTTCACTTCACGCAAGCGATCACACACCGCATCCTTGATTCTGAGGGTGACAAAGTTCAAACTTGTGAGTGGTGAACGGTGGGCTGTTAAATCAACCCGCATGGTTTGATCAGGTGTAATCCAATCTTCCCAAGACAAAGATCGCACGGCTTTGTAAACATCATCTTCTTTGCGATAAGCCACATGCGTCATTTGCAATAAACAACGACTGGCAATTCGAGAATGCAAATTAATGGCCAATGCCACTGACATAGGGCCTGCAACACCCAAACCACCGGTGTTATTGAGTGGTGGCGAATCGATCACCCACGCGCCCAAGGCTTTAACCTCTGTGCGCTCAGAGATTTCTTTTAACTCTTCAGCTAAGGGAATTTCTAGCCCGCGTGGGCACACGATAAAAAACTTCATTGATTAACCTTGAATATTCTGATGATGGATTTTGATAACTATGGTTTTATTCTTTTTAGCAATGAGCTTAAAAAGGTTTCACCACCACCAAAATACTCACAATCAAGAAAATCACGACTGGCACTTCATTGAACCAACGGTACCAAACGTGAGAGCGTTTGTTAATGCCCGCTTTGAACTTTTTATAGATAGAACCACAGGCGTGGTGATAACCCAAGAGAATGAACACCAACAACAACTTAGCGTGCATCCAACCTGAACCTGGGCCCTTGCCCACACCGTAATACAGCCAAAGGATTAATCCCAGCAATACTGCTGGAATCATCAAAATTGTCATGAAGCGATAGAGACGATAAGACATGCCCAACAAACGCTCTAATACTTGAGGATTGGTTTCTTGGGCCATGTTGACATAAATGCGCGGCAAATAGAATAAGCCAGCAAACCAAGCAGCCACAAACAAAATGTGAAAAGCCTTCACATACAAATACGCACTACCCATCACCACATTCACTGAATCACTCATCTCAACCATCCCTTTAGGTTTACATTTCTGATATTCATTTTTACTACCACCATGCTACTTTTACCATCCTGATTATCAAGCTCTAGCTCAGGTTCTGATTTCTCCCTGACCAAACACGATGTATTTCATCGAGGTCAAACCTTCAAGACCCACAGGACCTCTGGCATGCAACTTGTCATTCGAGATACCAATCTCTGCGCCCAAGCCATACTCAAAACCATCTGCAAAACGTGAGCTCGCATTGATCATCACGCTGGCACTATCAACTTCTCTTAAGAAACGCATGCCAGCTGAATAGTCTTCTGTGATGATGCAATCTGTGTGATGGCTGCCATAATGACTGATGTGCTCCATTGCTTCATCCATATTCCCCACAATCTTGATTGACAAAATTGGCGCTAAATACTCAGTGGACCAATCTTCTTCTGTGGCATCAACTAAATTTTTGAGTCCAGCAGCTTCAAGTGCTTGTTTGGTTTTTTTACAAACGCGCAACTCCACGCCTTTGTCTTGATAAATTTTACACAAAGGTAACAAAGAATCTTTGATGGTTGCCTCATGCACCAACAATGTCTCCATGGTGTTGCATGGTGCATAACGCTGAGTTTTGGCGTTATCACACACTTTGATGGCTTTGACAGGATCGGCCAAGACATCGATATAAGTGTGACAAATGCCATCCAAGTGCTTGATCATTGGCACACG
>CAMBJN010000028.1 GCA_945867755.1 Polynucleobacter meluiroseus | reverse complement strand
GCCTCATCAAATTGATGAGGCTTTTTGTATTCTGGTGGGTCGGGCGAGATTCGAACTCGCGACCAACGGATTAAAAGTCCGCTGCTCTACCGACTGAGCTACCGACCCAATCTTGCAAAAAAAAGATTATAGCGGACTTTTTAAATTAGAGCTAGATTTGCCTGCTTTTTGCCACGGGTGGATTCTTGGCAAAGTAGTTGCGAATGCCTCTTAAAATGGCTTGGGCAATCTGTTCTTGGTATTCATGATCATTTAATCGTGCCTCTTCTTCAGGGTTGCTGATGAATGCAGTCTCAATCAAAATCGATGGCACATCAGGCGCCTTGAGAACAGCGAAGCTGGCTTGTTCAACTTGCGGTTTATGTAGTTTTGCAAAGCCACCAATTTGTTTTAAAACAGCATCACCCAACTTCAAACTGTCTTTGATTTGCGCGGTTGTGGACATGTCAAGAAGTAATTGAGCCACTTGTTTATCTTGTGTTTTGATATTCAGGCCGCCAATCAAATCCGCACCATTTTCTTTATTAGCCAACCACCTGGCTGCAGTGCTGGTTGCCCCGTGTTGTGATAAAGCAAATACTGAAGCGCCCCGTGCATTGGGTTTGATAAAGGCATCTGCGTGAATAGACACAAATAAATCTGCTTGAACGCGACGTGCTTTGTTGACGCGAATATGAAGAGGCACGAAATAATCACCGTCACGTGTTAAGTAAGAGCGCATATCGGGTTCTGCTTCAATTTTTTGCTTCAGTCTGCGAGAGATGGCCAATACGATGTCTTTTTCTCGAGAACCTCTTTTGCCAATCGCACCAGGATCTTCACCGCCGTGACCGGGATCAATCGCAATGGTCAAAAGTCGACGATGACTTGGTTTGGCAGCCTTATTATCTGGTTTGCCATCAGGTTTAGTAATTTCATTGGCTTTATTGGATCTATTGGCTTCTGCTTTTTGAGCCTCTCTTCTGGCAATTGCCCCAATAGGATCATCGGCATCAAGAGCAGCCTCTTTTTTTGCGCTTTGACGGACCAGCTCCATTAGGGGATCATTCGCAACTGCTGGGTATAAGTCAAACACCAAGCGATTTTGATAGCTACCTACCGGGTCTAAAGTAAATAACTGCGGCTGAATACTTTCTTTGAGGTCAAACACCAGGCGCACAACTTTTGGTTGAAATTGGCCAACACGAACTTGAGCAATGTAGGGATCATTGCTATTAACTTTTGCCACTAATTCTTTGATGGTGTTATTGAGTTCAAGCCCCTCAACATCTACAACCAGACGATGTGGGTTGATGAGGAGTTGGTGGCTTACTTTGAGTATTTGGTCGGACTCTAAGGTCACTCGCGTGTAATCCTCTGCTGGCCAAATACGAACTGCCATTAGTTTTGCGCCCCAAGCAATTTGACTGGGCCCTAAAAAAATCAGCGCGCTGGTTTGAGCAATTCTTTTTAGAAGCTCACGTCGTTTCAATCTATTTGTGCGATTGCCACCAATGAATTTCATGTTTCTTGAAATCCTTTGATCAGTTCGTCACCAATATCTGTTTGACTGGTGATCATGAGTGATCGAGTCTCATCATCATTGGTCGATAAAGAAATGATCCAATCAGCCTGAGGTAAAGTGCCTTCAGCTTTTTCTGGCCATTCAACCATGCAAATACCTGGCTCACTGAACACATCTCTGAAGCCCGCATCCATCCATTCTTTGGCATAACTCATGCGGTACAAATCAAAGTGATGAAAGGGCAGGGTTGTTTTGGCTATTTCATTTGTATTATTTTTTACATTGATATTCAGTTGATAGGGCTCGCATAGACCATAAGTGGGACTTTTGACTTTACCCACATGCCCCAATGATCTGAGGAGGTGTCTGGTCAGAGTGGTTTTGCCAACACCCAGATCACCCATCAAAGAAAAATGAAGGACTTTATTCAAATCATTGTTTTTAACGTGGAACACTTTTTGTATTTGTTTAGCAAGCAGAAGAGCAAATGCCTCTGTGTCTTGCTCGGAAGACAGAGTTCTAGGCGGAATCATCAGATGAGTATCTTTTGTCATTGGGCCCTACAATCTCATCATGGAGCAAAAATGGTGACTCAAACCCAAGCAACCAAAGATGATTTCATCCAAGATATTTCTTGGTTGAGGCGCGAGGCTATCAACTTGGGATTTGGCGATATCAGAGTTTCTGACACAGATTTGAGTGTGGCAGGACCAAGATTGAAAGAGTGGTTGGATGCAGGACGTCACGGTGATATGAATTATATGAGGGAGCGCGCTCATTTGCGACTCAATCCTCAAGAATTGCAGCCCGGCACGGTTCGAGTCTTGACGGTTCGAATGGATTACTTGCCTGATACCTCTGAAATGCGCCAAGCAGTCGATTGGCGCAACAAAGAAATAGACCGATGGGATGAGCCTGATCAGGCAGCAGTAGCTATTTACGCCCGAGGCCGGGATTATCACAAGGTCCTGCGTTACCGCTTGCAATCTTTGGCTGATGTGATCGAGAAAAAGATAGGCCCTTTTGGTTATCGGGTATTTGTTGATTCCGGCCCAGTCATGGAAGTTGAGTTAGCGAATAAATCAGGTTTGGGTTGGCGCGGCAAACACACCTTGTTACTAAATCGTGAAGCAGGGTCGATGTTTTTCTTGGGCGAGATATTGGTGGATGTGCCTTTCCCTGTTGATGAACCGATCACCAGTCATTGTGGCGAATGTTCTGCTTGTATCAATATCTGCCCAACCCAGGCCATCACAGCACCTTACCAATTAGATGCTCGTCGTTGTATTTCATATTTAACGATTGAGCATCAAGGGTCTATTCCTGAGGAGTTAAGACCCTTGATGGGCAATCGAGTGTACGGGTGTGATGACTGTCAACTGGTCTGCCCTTGGAATAAATTTGCTCAACTGAGTTCGGTGCCTGATTTTTTACCGAGACATGGTTTAGAGTATGCTGGCTTAATGGATTTGTGGTCATGGTCAGAGGAGGAGTTTTTATCTAAGCATGAGGGCAGTCCAATTCGTAGGATTGGGTATGAATCCTGGAGACGTAATCTCTCTGTTGCTATGGGTAATGCCCTCAGATCACCAAACATGGATAAGAATAGCAAAGAGAAGCTCATCGCTGCCTTACAACAAGCCTTACCAAGTGCTGGAGAGATGCTTGGAGAGCACATTGAATGGGCTTTAGCGCAAATAAATAAAGCACCAAAGTAAATATCAAATAACTAAAAATTAAAAAACCAATAAACTGCATCCCATGAGTTTGAATAGAGACATCGTTATAAAGGGCGCCAAAGATGCTTTTGGAGCACCTGCTGCTATTTTGTTTGCTGGCATGTTAGGTTTTGGTGCGATGGGGCAGGCCAATGGTTTAGACATTTGGTTAACCAGTGCCACCAGCTTTTTTATGTTCGCACTTCCTGGTCAGATAGTGCTTGTTGAAATGCTCGTGTTGAGTGCTTCTGGTATCACGATTGCGGTCGCTGTGACTCTCACCGCCACGCGTTTTTTTACGATGTGCTTAACACTCTTTCCTCAGTTTCCAGAAAAGCAGCGCAGCTCTTTCTATTATTTGATGGCTCATTTTGTGGCGATGACGGCTTGGGCTGTTTCCATGAGAGATTTTCCAAAAATGAAACCTGAGGAGCGCCTTCCTTACTTCACAGGATTTGCTTTTGTTTGTTGGGCTGTGTCAACGCCAGCAACAATTTTGGGTTACATGCTTGCTGGACAGGTGCCAAGTTATATCAATTTGGGTTTGGTGTTTATCAATCCACTCTTTTTATTATTAACCTTCACTGAAGTCAAGCCAAGAGCAAATCGCATGGCCATTCTTTTGGGTGGGCCGATTGGTGTGCTCTCGTATTTTTGGTTTTCTGATTACTCACTGTTGATCGCCGGACTTTTCGGCGGCACGATTGCTTATATGGTCGATAAACATTTTAGGAACAGAAAAAATGCTTGAGCCATCAGAATTAAACACCATGTTCAATGACGCCGGTATGTGGGCTGTTTTAATTGCTGCTTGTGTCGGAACTTATTTTTGGCGGGGCTTGGGCGTTTATTTTTCTGGAAAAATAAACCAAGAGAGTGAATTATTTAAATGGTTATCTTCGGTCACTTATGCAATGGTTGCAGCTTTAACTGTGCGCATCATTTTGTTGCCGGTTGGCTTGCTTGCCACAGTACCAATTTCTATTCGCTTAGGGGTGAGTATTGTGGCGCTCATCATCATGTACTCAAAACCAGGTGAGCGGATGATTCCAGCATTGCTGGCTGGAACATTCGGTTTGGCGCTCTATGGATTGGTGATGAACTTTTGGGATTGATCACCAATCGTATGAGGCTTTAGATTAATTTGAGAATTAATTATTCTTACAAGTTTTGATACCCAGTAATGGATATGCTGGGCAGAAACGGAAAACGCCCGTTGCAATCGGTAATAAACCAATCCAACCCCAGTTACCAATCACGCCAATAATTGCCAAAACAACCAAAAGTGCACCAATTGCGATACGTAAAGTGCGGTCAATTCCGCCGACATTGGATTCCATAAACTTCTCCTTATTTGCCACAGTAACTGGCGTACAACAATTCCATCACGGACATCGCGATGGGGCTCGAAATCTTGTAATAAATATGTTTGCCATCGCGGCGTGTTGAGACAACACCTTCTTCGCGAAGCACAGCCAATTGTTGTGACAAGGTTGGCTGTTGAATATTGGTAACTTCTTCTAACTCACCAACGCGCTTCTCACCTTGACTCAATTGGCAAAGCAACAACAAGCGATCGCGATTGGCTAATGTTTTCATCATGCGACAGGCTTTGTCAGCGTTATCTCTCATCGCAGCAATATCAAACTGCACGCTTTCGCTCATCGATAGTTTCTCTTTTGCGTCCATCAAGTTCACCAATTGATTAATAAGTTATTTACATTATATATTAATATTAACTATTTCTTATGGTTAGCTAAAGGTTTGCGTCGATGTTCTTAATGCTTTCCCCATATAAATGAACTTAAGCAAGGGGACGAAAAGCCCAAATTAAGGTATCGTACAAAGTCTTAAAAAACATAAATCTTCATAGGAGAACAGTATGCCAGGTCAAAAAGCTTATTTAAATCAATCAGATGTGCAAAAAATATTGGCCGCAGCCAATGCCCATGCTGAAAAAAATAACTGGGCAGTATGTATTGCAGTGGTTGATGATGGAGGTCACTTATTGGGCTTCACACGTCGTGACAATTGCCCACCTGTGTCAGCCTATATTGCTCAAGAAAAAGGCCGTGCATCAGCTTTAGGGCGTCGTGAGAGCAAAATTTATGAAGACGTGATCAATGGCGGTCGCTATTCATTTTTAAATGCCACAGCGGTTCTTCAGGGAACGCTTGAGGGTGGTGTGAACATCGTGGTCGACGATCAAACAATCGGCGCTATAGGCGTTTCAGGTGTTAAATCAAACGAAGATGCTGAAATTGCTAAGGCTGGTATTGCCGCTCTTTAAGTTGCGCATTAAGCTGACCTTCACTTGGTCACATGTAAGCGATTAAATATGCGATTAAGCAATAATTCAGTGTCAAATACTCACAGGCCTCATAATAGAGCCCTGTGAGTACAGAACAAACTAATACACCCCCTAGTTTTACTGATTTCGGATTTTCCGAACCAATCCTTCGCGCTGTTTTAGAACAGGGCTATACAACCCCTACACCGATTCAAGCGCAAGCAATGCCACATGTCTTAAAAGGTCAAGATGTGATGGGTGCTGCGCAGACGGGTACAGGTAAAACTGCAGCTTTTGTTTTGCCGATTTTGCAAAACATCTTGCCAATGGCCAGTAGCAGTGCATCTCCTGCCAGACATCCAATACGTGCTTTAGTTTTAACCCCAACCCGTGAGTTGGCAGATCAGGTTGCTGACAACGCATTCAAATACGCTAAGTACACTGATATCAGAACCGCAGTGGTATTTGGTGGCGTTGATATGTCCGCTCAAACAAGTTTATTGCGTTCAGGTGTTGAGTTGTTAATTGCCACACCAGGTCGATTGCTTGATCACATTGGTCAAAAAAATGCGAATTTATCTCAAGTGCAATTTTTGATTTTGGATGAAGCGGACCGCATGTTAGATATGGGTTTCTTGCCAGATCTTCAGCGCATCATTGCTTTGATCCCAGCAAAACGTCAGACACTTTTATTCTCGGCCACCTTTTCATCAGAGATTAAGAAATTAGCGCAAAGCTATTTACGTGAACCAGTGACGATTGAGGTCGCAAGACAAAATGCGGCTGCAGACACTGTGCGCCAAGTGATACACATGGTCCCGTCGGAGCAAAAGAAAGACGCCGTCATCAAAGTTTTAAAAGCACGGGTTCAGCAAGGCTTGACTCGTCAAGCGATTGTGTTCACTAATAGCCGTATTGGTTGCGGCAAGCTGGCCAGTGCTTTAGAACGCAGTGGTATCAAAGCTGGTGCGATTCATGGAGATAAGAGTCAGATTGAGCGCATGCAAATTTTAGAGTCCTTCAAAAAAGGCACGATGGATGTATTGGTTGCCACCGATGTTGCAGCACGAGGACTTGATATTGTAGACATGCCTTGTGTGATCAACCATGAGTTGCCTTTCAATGCTGAAGATTATGTTCATCGCATCGGTCGTACTGGTCGTGCGGGCGCACAAGGTGATGCGATTGCATTGGTGGACGCCTCTGAAGAAAGACTATTGGCTGATATTGAGAAGTTGATGAACCGCAAATTGCTTCGCTTGCCTGTCCCTGATCCTGCTAATGGCCCTACGGGTGATCCATTTTTCTATATGCCATATAAGGTATCCACAGCTAAGGAAGAAAAGCCAACGGTGACAGGTCAAGCTGAGTCAACTGCTCAGGCAAGCATTCAAACTTCATCTCCAGCAACAAGCAAACCATCGATTCAGCCTGGCACAAAGCCAAGGGCTGCTTTATTGGGCGGCTTTAAAAAATAAGCTTCTATTTAAATTTATAGACGAGTTTTTCGATAATGCTCAACAGCGGTTTCTAACCACTGTTTGATGGTTGTTTCATTTATCTTTAATTCATTCACTTCTTTTAAATTAGAGCCGTCAGAGCCGTTACTTAAAAGTTCAGGCCCATTCAAACCCAAATGTCTCGCAGCAGCCTGAAGAGCTTGTAATGCCTCACCAGGGGTATGGCAAGCAATGGTAGTTGCATTGGTTTGTTTGCTGAGCTTTTCCTTGTTGCCATCCAGCACCAAAGGCAAATGAAGATAATGAGGTTGGGGGTAATTGAGTTGTTGTTGAAGATAAATTTGCCTAGCAGTGTTGTCTAATAAATCTTCACCTCTCACCACATGTGTGATTCCCTGTAGGTGATCATCCACGACAACGGCCAATTGATAAGTAAATAATCTGTCTGAGCGCCTTAAGACAAAGTCGCCCACAGATGATTCAATCTCAGGGTCTGTGACCAATAAACGCCAAGCGCATGGCTCAGTGACTTCTACTAAGTTTCGACAGCTCCCCGGGTAAACAAGTTCACCGTGCCGATCTTTCTTTTTCCCCAAGCGCAGTAATTGATCTTCAATTTGTTTGCGAGTGCACCGGCAGCTATAAGCCTTTTTTTCTTGTTTTAATTGATTCAAGGCTGTTTCGTAAAAATGACTTCGTTTGGATTGGTATTCAATCTCTTCATCCCAATGTAAACCGCAATTCAACAGTTGCTGAATGATGATTTTGTCGGCACCTGGAACGCACCTTGGTAAATCAAGGTCCTCGATCCTTAAAAGCCACTTTCCTTGATGAGCTCGGGCGTCAAGCCAACTGCCAAGGGCGGTTGCGAGCGACCCGGCGTGGAGAGCGCCTGTGGGTGAGGGTGCGAAGCGACCGCGGTATTGAGTCTTGAACATAGCTAAAATCATCTCATGTCTTTAAATACCAACTTTGTTCATTTACGTCTTCACTCCGAGTATTCCATTGTAGATGGGGCTGTGCGCATCGATGATGCCGTTGCGGCAGTGGTTAAAGATCAAATGGGTGCATTGGCTCTAACAGATTTAAGCAATGTTTTTGGATTGGTCAAATTCTATCAAGCAGCGCGCAAAGAAGGTATTAAACCTATTATTGGTAGTGATGTTTGGATCACCAATACTGAGGACAGAGATAAACCATTCAGACTCCAGTTGTTGGTAAGAAACCACCAGGGTTATTTGAACTTATGCGAATTACTAACCAAGGCATCGCTGACCAATCAATTTAAAGGTCGTTCAGAAATTGATGTCAAGTGGTTCAAAGATCACGCCGAGGGTTTGATTGCTTTATCGGGTGCAAGATTGGGTAATGTTGGACAGCACTTATTAGCCGGTCAGCATGCCGAAGCCATGGCTTGTGCCAAAAAGTGGGCAAGTTTTTTTAATGGATCTTTTTACATTGAAGTTCAACGTGCAGGACATCCTCAGGATGAGGCTCATCTTCATGAAGCTGTTCATCTAGCGAATGAACTTGAGTTGCCTGTAGTGGCAACACATTCTATTCAATTCATGAAGCCAACCGACTTCAGGGCGCACGAAGCAAGAGTATGTATTGCTGAAGGAGAGGTGCTTGGTAATCCTAAGCGCGCAAAGAAATTCACAGCCGAGCAGTACTTTAAAACTCAAGCAGAGATGCAAGCGTTGTTTGCTGATTTACCAGCAGCCATTACGAACAGTGTCGAAATTGCCAAGCGTTGCAATTTATCCTTGACCTTGGGCAAGCCTCAGTTGCCAGATTTCCCAGTGCCTGATGGTATGACGTTGGATGATTATTTAATGGAAAAAGCCATGGAAGGCTTATCCAAACATTTGCTGCATTTATATCCCGATAAAGCTGAAAGAGAAAAGCAGCGCCCCAGTTATGAGGTGCGCTTAAAGTTTGAAGCAAGAACTATTTCTCAGATGGGATTCCCAGGTTACTTTTTGATTGTGGCTGACTTTATCAACTGGGCAAAAAATAATGGTGTGCCAGTGGGTCCTGGTCGAGGCTCTGGCGCAGGTTCCTTGGTTGCTTATTCTTTGGGCATTACCGATCTTGATCCGCTGAGATACAACTTGCTCTTTGAGCGATTCTTAAACCCTGAGCGTGTATCGATGCCTGACTTTGACATTGACTTCTGTCAGCACGGTCGCGATCGGGTGATTGCTTATGTTAAAGAAAAATATGGCAAGGATGCTGTGAGTCAAATTGTCACATTTGGCACGATGGCTGCACGCGCAGCGATTCGAGATGTGGGACGTGTGCTAGAACAACCATACGGATTTGTGGATGGCATTTCTAAATTAATTCCCAATAAACCTGGTCAGCACGTCACCATTGAGCAGGCCAAAAAAGAAGAGAAACTTTTAGCTGAGCGTGAGTCTCGCGAGGAAGAGGTTAGACAACTCCTGGGCTTGGCTCAGCAGTTAGAGGGCATGACGCGAAACGTGGGCATGCATGCTGGTGGCGTATTGATTGCTCCAGGCAAGCTCACAGATTTCTGCCCGCTTTATACGCAAGGCAGTAAAGACGGCAAAGAAGGTTCGGATACTGGAGTGGTCAGTCAGTTCGACAAGGATGATGTTGAGGCTGTTGGCTTGGTCAAGTTTGACTTCTTGGGTCTTACAACACTCACAATTTTGGATTGGGCTGAGAGATATATCCACCAACTGTATCCGGAGAAGAAAGATTGGCGCGTTGGCCAAGTACCCTTGGATGATCCCGCCGTATTTGAAATTCTAAAAAATGCCAATACAGTCGCTGTGTTCCAGTTAGAAAGTCGTGGCATGCAAGGCATGTTACGTGAAGCAAAACCTGACCGCTTTGAGGACATCATCGCCTTGGTGGCTTTGTATCGACCAGGACCGATGGATTTGATCCCATCGTTTATTGCTCGTAAACACGGCAAAGAACAAGTACACTACCCAGATCCGCGTGTTGAGCCAGTATTAAGAGAAACCTACGGCATCATGGTTTATCAAGAGCAGGTGATGCAGATGGCCCAGATCATTGGCGGTTACTCATTGGGTGGCGCTGACTTATTACGCCGCGCTATGGGTAAGAAAAAACCTGAAGAGATGGCGGAGCATCGTCAGTTATTCAGAGATGGCGCCGGTAAGAGTGGGTTGAAGGCTGATAAGGCTGATGAAACTTTTAACTTGATGGAAAAGTTTGCAGGTTACGGTTTTAATAAATCTCACGCTGCAGCCTATGCTCTATTGGCTTATCACACTGCCTGGTTAAAGGCTCACTACCCAGCTGAATTTATCGCTGCCAACTTGTCATTGGCAATGGACGACACCGATAAAGTAAAAATACTTTATGAGGATGCATTGGTTAACAAAATCAAAATTTTACCTCCAGATGTGAACGCCAGCGTTTATCGTTTCATGCCATTGCGTGAGAATCCTCAGAATAAAGAGCAGACTGCCACCATGATTCGTTATGGCTTGGGTGCCATCAGAGGCTCTGGAGAGGGCGCGATTGAGCAAATTATTCAGGCGCGGGCTGAAAGTCCTTTTAAAGATCTATTTGATTTCTGTTCAAGGTTAGATCGCCGAGTAGTGAATCGTCGCACAATGGAAGCTTTGATTCGTGCAGGAGCATTCGATTCTTTGTATGATGGTTATGACTCTCGGGCAACTTTATTGGCGTCTTTACCAAGAGCGATGGAAGCTGCTGATCAGGCGGATGCCTCTGCACAACAGGTGAGCCTATTTGATATGGCGGGCTCTTCAGATGAGCACAAACCAGAATTGATCAAAGAAGATGCTTGGCTTGAGAAGCGTCGCTTGCAAGAAGAAAAAGCTGCGTTGGGTTTGTATTTAACTGGCCATTTATTTGATGCCTATCAAGATGAAGTTAGTCATTTTGTTAGAACCAAGCTAAATCAATTGACTGAAGGCAAGGATAGGTTGATTGCCGGCATCATGATCTCGACCAGAAGTATGATGGGTCCAAGAGGCAAATTGATGATTGCCACAATTGATGATGGTTCAGCTCAATTAGAGATGACCATTTATAGCGAGCTATTTGAGCCCAATAGAAATTGGTTAAAAGAAGATGAGCTCATCATTGCCAAGGTGAGTGTGACACCTGATAAATTTTCAGGAGGCATCAGAATCGTTGCTGAATCAATCATGGATGTGACCACGGCACGCTTAAAGTTTGCTAGAAGTTTGCATGTACAACTTCAGCAGGGTATTGATCTTTCTGGATTTAAGCAGCAGGTCAGTGTCTTTGCAGGGAAAAATCAACAAGGCTTGATGATGACGGCGGACGTTATTTCAAATGGAACTGCATGCTTGGTTCAATTCCCAGACACCTGGAAAATCTATCCCGATGATGAAAGCATTAGAAACCTGAGCTTGGCTTTGAATAAGTCAGGTGGCCAAGGAATGGTCGAAGTTAAGTACGCTTGATTGTTTTGCGTATTCAATGGCTCACCAGCTTATAAGTTTGCTTTTATTTACTTTTAGCAATTAATTGGTATTGAGCTAAGTATTCATCGGCCACTTGTGACCATGGGCGTTCATATCCTGGCACATCACTGGCATGGTCAAGCCAATCATTTGCTTGATTCACCCAACTATCCAATGAGTCCTTTAAGTCTAGTACGCTGCCATGTTGAGTACTGACATCACTGGCTGCTCCGCAAACGCTTGAGACCAACACAGGAACATGAGATGCCATCGCTTCTGTGATGACCATGCCATATGCTTCGCTGAATGCCGGGTGAATCAGCAGATCCAACTCTTGGTAGTAATTAGCGCTGGCTTGCCAACCTAAAAATGAAATTTGTCCAGGGTAGTTGCTGCACAAATGCATCACCTGATTTTTTTCGGCTCCAAGTACCAATAGTTTGATTTGGGGTCGAGAGGTGTGTAATTGCAAGGCAATCTTGATGAATTGCTCAAATCCTTTTCTTGCCCATTCTTTACCAATGAAGCCAATTGTTCCGCCATCATGAGGAACTGACTTATTTAGTCTTTTGGGATTTTGGATAACGCCCGGAGTGATTGGAGTTTGAATATTGG
>CAMBJN010000027.1 GCA_945867755.1 Polynucleobacter meluiroseus | reverse complement strand
GCAATTTTTATCATACATCCCTCATTCAATGACTCTTAATATTTATTTTTTAACTTTTAATTAATACAAATTACTTAACTCAAATTCAATATGACTCAACTCTTCTACGATCACTTTTGCGTTATCAAGATGATCATTAGCGAAAAAGTGGCTTCTTACTCCAATAAAGTCCATCCCAGCTGCATGTGCAGCTTTTGCGCCATTATCAGAATCCTCAATCACCAAACATTTTGATGGCGGAATATTCAATTGCCTTGCCACCAATATATAAGCCTCAGGATCTGGTTTTTTGCGCTCAACTTTTTCACCACAAACAATGATCTTAGGTTCAATATCAACTCGACCTTTGATGGAGTTATTCCACAAGCTATCCCAATTTGATTGACTGGTTGTTGTAACCACCCCCCACTGACGATTTAGGTGCCAGATTTTTTTAATCAAACTAAAAAAACCTTTTCTAGGTTCAACAATGCCTGTGCTCATTAATCGAGCATAAATTTCATTTTTTCTTTGATGAACTTGCTTTAAAAATTCATCGCTGTGATAGTCCTTGAGTTGGCCCGTTGACTCGAGCATAGCTCTGTATGCCTTTAAACGCTCATGACCACCTGTTATTTTCAGAAGCTCTCTATATTGACTACTGTCCCACGACCAGTTCATCTTATGTGTAGCAAATGCACAATTAAAAGCTGGAAGATGGCCAATTGCTTCAGTTTCCGCAATCGTGCCATCTAAATCAAATAAGACAATATCGTAGGCTCTTAAGTTAATAAGACTTTTTCCGATACTGCCGTCTTTAATCATGCATGAAAAGGTCATTTGATCACTGCCTTCAAGTCGCCTTTGGTGTATTTTGCAGCCATGTTGTCCATGCTGATAGTTTTAATCTTAGATGCTTGACCAGCACTACCGAAGGCAATGAAACGATCATGACAGATACCCCGCGCAGCCGCTGTGGCCACTTTAAAAAATGCTCGTGGGTCAAATTCCTCTGGCTTTTCTGCCATCAGTTTTCGCATTGCTCCAGTCATCGCTAAGCGAATATCTGTGTCAATGTTTACCTTTCTAACGCCATTCTTAATACCTTCAACAATTTCTTCAACTGGTACGCCATAGGTCTCTTTGATAGCACCACCATATTGACGGATTGTTTCCAACCATTCTTGAGGAACACTTGATGAGCCATGCATCACCAAATGAGTATTTGGAATACGCTGGTGAATCGCTTTAATACGATCAATCGCTAAAATATCACCTGTTGGTGGGCGGCTAAATTTATAAGCCCCATGACTTGTTCCAATCGCAATTGCCAATGCATCTACTTGAGTTTCTTTAACAAACTCTGCAGCCTCATCCGGATCTGTCAATAGTTGTGAGTGATCCAAAACACCCTCTGCACCAACACCGTCTTCTTCGCCAGCAGTGCCTGTTTCCAAAGATCCCAAGCAACCTAATTCACCCTCAACTGAAACACCAACCGCATGAGCCATTTCTACGACTCGCTTGGTCACATCAACGTTATATTCATAAGAAGCTGGTGTTTTTGCATCTTCACGCAAAGATCCATCCATCATGACGCTAGAAAAACCACTGCGGATAGACATTTGGCAAACGGCTGGTGATGATCCATGGTCCTGATGTAAACAAACTGGAATATGCGGATACTGCTCAGTAGCGGCCTGAACCATCAAGCGTAGAAATGATTCGCCAGCGTACTTTCTAGCACCTGCTGATGCTTGCAAAATAACAGGGCTATCAAGTTCATCAGCGGCCTGCATGATGGCATGGATTTGCTCCATGTTATTGACGTTAAATGCTGCCAAACCATACTGCTGTTCTGCAGCGTGATCTAATAATTGTCTAAGTGAAATTAAAGCCATGATGATGTCCTTATGAAATTTTTAAATTAAGTGAACTATTGAGAAGCTCGTTGAGTCAAGATTTCTACAGCAGGAAGAGTTTTTCCTTCAAGAAATTCCAAGAACGCACCGCCACCCGTTGAGATGTAATCAATTTGATTGCTGATGTCATATTTAGTGATTGCAGCCAATGTGTCGCCACCACCACCAATCGTGAATGCTGGTGAATGAGCAATCGCAGCGGCCAACATCTTGGTACCGCCACCAAATTGCTCAATTTCAAATACGCCCATTGGGCCATTCCAAACAATCGTTCCTGCATTTGAAATAATCATGGCTAACTTGGCAGCTGTTCTTGGGCCAATATCTAAAATCATGTCGTCATCTTGAACTTGATCTGACATCACCTTGTTGGCTCTTGCTTGCGCAGAAAATTCGTTAGCCACAATCACATCGATTGGAATTGGCACCTCTGCACCGCGCGCCTCCATCATTTCCATGATTTCTTTAGCTTCATTGACCAAATCTGGTTCAGCTAACGACTTTCCAATTGGTAGACCTTTGGCCAATAAAAAAGTATTTGCAATACCGCCACCCACGATCAACTGATCAACTTTGGTAGCTAATGTTTTTAAGATGGTAAGTTTGGTTGAAACTTTAGACCCTGCAACGATTGCGACCAAAGGTTTTTGTGGACTGAGCAGAGCCTTACCAAGCGCATCAAGCTCAGCAGCCATTAGAGGGCCAGCGCAAGCCACCTTGGCATACTTTGCAACTCCATGAGTGGTTGCTTCTGCACGGTGCGCCGTACCAAATGCATCATTGACGTAGACGTCACACAATTCAGCTATTTTTTTTGCTAAACCATCGTCGTTTTTCTTTTCGCCCTTATTGACTCGGCAGTTTTCCAATAAAACTACCTCGCCTGGCGCGACCTTGACTCCACCCTCAACCCAATTGGATATCAATGGAACTTTTCTACCCAACAAATCTGCAATTCTTAAAGCAATCGGCCCTAAAGTGTCTTCTGGTGAAAACTCGCCTTCAACTGGTCGACCCAAATGGGAAGTCACCATAACAGCCGCACCCTGATCAAGTGCATATTGAATCGCAGGAATAGATGCTCGTATACGTGTGTCATCCATGATCACACCAGTATCATTTTGCGGAACATTCAAATCAGCGCGAATAAATACTCTTTTGCCTTTCAAATAGACATCGGACATCCTTAAGAAATTCATCAGATTCCCCTGAAATAATTTGGCGCATCTGAAATGTCTGGCACCAAGCGATCAGGATCAGCCATGCTGATAGGACGACCATGGTTATAGCCATATGGCACTGCCCAACACACAACACCTGCAGCCTTTGCTGTTGCTACGTCAATTTCAGAGTCGCCAATGAATAAACTATGGCCTACACTTGTGTGCAATTGTTGTAAACAATGTTCAATAACTCCAGGATGAGGCTTCTTAACCGGCAGTGTGTCACCACAAATGATCATGTCAAAATATTTTTCAAGATCATGTGCCGCCAATACCCTATTGGTGAAACGTGTTTCTTTATTGGTGATGATTGCTTGCTTAACACCAATACTTTTTACTTTCTCTAGCGTTTCGATTACTTTTGGAAAAGGAAAGCTTGATGTGCCAGCAGTCTCTTGATAATGAACGATGAAACGCTCCATCACCTTATCCCAAGACTCATTTTTATTACCTGATGTTGCAGCCCATGCTTGCTGCATCAGCCATCCTGTGCCATGACCAATCCATCGACGAACATCGCTTTCATCAACGCCTCGGCACTCAAAATCAGACAAAGTTAAATTGACTGCTTGAGTAATTTCATTAGCAGTATCAAGCAGTGTTCCATCTAGGTCATACATCACTAAGGCCATGGTGATTCCTTATGTTTCAATAATTAAACTTATACAAGCGAAACCAAACGATCCGCTGTTACGCCCAAATAGTTGTAGACCAACGGTGCTGGAGCGGATTCGCCAAAACGGTTAATGCCCACAACATCACCCTCAAGGCCAACATACTTTCTCCAGAAGTCAGCATGACCTGCCTCGATTGCCAGGCGTCTTACTTTTGGAGGCAAAACAGAATCTTTCCAAGCTTGGTCTTGCTGATCAAAAAGGGTTGTGCATGGCATTGACACAACACTCACCTCTTTACCCAAAGCTCTTAACTTTTGTTGCGCTTCCATCGCCAAAGATACTTCTGAGCCAGTCGCAATTAATACAGCAAGTGGCTGACCTTTTGCAGGAGAAAGAACATAGCCACCTTTTCGAATGCCCTCTTCACGCTGAGGATCGGCTGTGTATTGCGGTAAATTTTGACGAGACAAGAACATGGCTGATGGGCCATCTTGACGTTCAATGGCATGAATCCAAGAAATTGCTGTTTCAAGTCCATCACATGGTCTCCATAAATGAAGGTCTGGAATCACTCTTAAGCTACTTAAGTGCTCTACAGGCTGGTGAGTCGGTCCATCTTCACCCAAACCAATTGAATCATGAGTCAAGACATAAATGACTCTCTGTTTCATCAGAGCACTCATACGAATGGCGTTGCGTGAGTAATCTGAGAAAACCGCAAAAGTTCCACCGTAAGGAATTAAGCCCTTGTGCAAACAAATGCCATTCATGATGGCACTCATACCAAATTCGCGCACACCATAAGAAATGTAGTTAGCAGCAGTATCAGGGTTTTGATGCCAAGCTTTACTTGCCTTACCAGCTGTTAAATTGGAACCTGTTAAGTCTGCTGATCCGCCAAGCAACTCTGGAATACCTGAAACCAAAACATCCAAAGATTGTTGTGATGATTTTCTTGTGGCAGTTGGCGCCTCAATAGACTTCATTAAAGTTAACAAAGAGGCTTTAGTTTGAGGCCAATCTGCAGGTAACTCCTGACGAATCGTGCGCTTTAATTCTTTTGCTTGATCCGGATACTGAAAGGCATAGCTTGAGAATAATTTCTCCCAAGCTGTTTCTTGAGTCACGCCAGCAGTAATAGCGTTCCATGCTTGCTTGATATCTGCTGGAATTTCAAATGGTGCATGTGGCCAATTCAATGCCGCACGGGTTGCTTCTGTTTCTTTAGCCCCCAATGGTGCGCCATGCACATCATGTGTGCCAGCCATATTAGGTGATCCCCAACCAATGGTTGTTTTACAAATAATTAAATTCGGGCGATCAGATTTTAGAGTTTGATCAATTGCTTTTTTGATTTCATCACTGTCATGACCATCGATTGGACCAATCACATTCCAGCCATATGATTTAAATCTAGCAGCCGTATCATCTTTGAACCATCCACCCACATGACCATCGATAGAAATGTCATTGTCATCATAAAAACAAGTTAGCTTATTCAAGCCCCAAACTCCGGCTAATGAACACGCTTCATGACTAACACCTTCCATCAAGCAACCGTCACCCAAAAACACCCAAGTACGGTGATCAATCATTTCATGATTTGGCTGATTAAATCTTTGGGCCAATAATTTTTCTGCCATTGCCATGCCTACTGCATTAGCTAAGCCCTGACCTAAAGGACCAGTGGTGGTTTCAACTCCAGGGGTAATACCTACCTCAGGGTGACCTGCGGTTTTACTATGTAGCTGACGGAATTGTTTTAAGTCATCAATCGTGACTGGGTAACCAGTCAAGTGCAATAACGCATACAACAACATAGAACCGTGACCATTAGATAGCACAAATCGATCACGGTTAAACCAACTCGGATTACCAGGATTGTGTTTTAGGTAATGACGCCACAGAACTTCTGCGATATCAGCCATGCCCATGGGAGCGCCAGGGTGACCTGATTTTGCTTTTTCAACAGCATCAATAGCCAAGAAACGCACAGCGTTGGCAAGTTGTTTTGCGCTTGTATTCGTTGCAGTCATGATGATTCTTTCAATTAATTAGTTTGATAAATAATTTAAATACGACGCTTCATATCCATCAAACGAAGAATCATTGGTGTAAAAATCAATTGCATGGCCAAGCCCATTTTGCCGCCAGGGATCACCAATGTATTTGGACGAGTCATCATAGAACCATCTAACATTGAAATGAGGTATGGGAAATCAATACCCTTTGGATTTGCGAAGCGAATCACCACCATACTTTCATCTGCACTTGGAATATCTTTAGCGATGAATGGATTAGATGTGTCAACGGTAGGCACACGCTGAAAGTTAACATGAGTCTTTGAGAATTGTGGGCAGATATGCTTCATGTAATCAGGCATACGGCGCAAAATGGTGTCAACAACAGCATCCTGTGAATAGCCTCGCATATTTTGGTCACGGTGAAGTTTTTGAATCCACTCCAAATTGATAATGGGCACCACGCCTACCAATAAATCAACGTGTTTTGCTACGTTAGCATCTTCACCAACATAAGCGCCATGCAAACCTTCATAAAACAATAAGTCAGCGCCTGGCTCCATGTTTTTCCAGGGTGTAAAAGTGCCTGGATCCTGCTTGAACTCAGCGCCCTCAGCCGCATCATGGATGTATTTACGGTATTTTCCTGCGCCGGTCTCACCAAATGTTTTGAAAATTTCTTCTAACTCTTTTAGTAAGTTAGCTTCTGGACCAAAGTGACTAAAGTGGTTATTACCTTTTTCCAATTCTTTTTTCATTTGCTCACGCATTGACATACGATCAAAGCGATGCATTGAGTCGCCTTCAAGAACTTGAGCCTTGATACCATCACGTCTAAAAATATGTTGGAAGCTCTTCATCACCGTTGTTGTTCCAGCGCCTGAAGAACCTGTCACAGCAACAATAGGATATTTAACTGACATTTTTTCTCTCCAATTTAATCTTTAAAGATCAGCGATATAGGGATCGATCACCAAATAGTGGTGATGAGTATTTTTGGTCTGATCCGGTGTCATATTCGTGGTGATATTTTTCTATGCGCTCCACTTCATTGCGCGAGCCTACAACCACTGGAATACGTTGATGAATATTTTCTGGTTGCACATCCATGATGCGTTGACGACCTGTCGATGCCAAACCTTTGGCTTGCTCAATCACAAAGCTCATGGGATTAGCCTCATACATCAAACGCAGACGCCCAGGCTTTGAAATATCTTTGGTGTCACGCGGGTACATGAATACACCACCACGCATCAAAATACGATGAACATCAGCCACCATAGAGGCAATCCAACGCATATTGAAATCACGACCGCGAATATCTGTTTTTCCGGCCTTGCATTCAGTCACGTAACGTTGAATTGGCGGCTCCCAAAAACGTTCGTTACTTGTATTAATCGCAAACTCACTCGTATCAGCAGGAATCTCAATATCAAGATGAGTCAAGATGAAGTTACCTACCTCACGATCCAAAGTGAATCCATGGGTGCCTTTGCCAACTGTGATCACCAACATTGTTGACGGTCCATATATGGCATACCCGGCTGCCAATTGTTTGGTCCCAGGTTGCAAGTAATCAGCCATGACAGGGTCTCTGCCTTTGGGTGCTTCTAAAATTGAGAAAATTGAACCAACTGAAACGTTCACATCAATATTCGATGAACCATCTAGAGGATCAAAGACAGCTAAAAATGGTCCTTTTTTTGCAGGATCACTCACCAAGATTGGGTCATCATTTTCTTCCGATGCCAAACCTGCAATCAAACCTCCTAATTGGAAAGTATTGATAAAGGCTTTGTCTGACAGCACATCCAATTTTTTCTGGGTTTCTCCTTGGACATTTTGGGTATCTAAGCTACCTAAAATTCCAGCCAAATCTCCCTTGGCGGTCATTGCAGATATCGCCTTGACAGCTGCAGCCACATCTACCAGTAATGCAGCTAAATCACTCTTTCCCTCAGCTTGTAACTGCTGAATTAAGAACTTTGATAAGGTGGTTCTCCCTAGATGCATATCGTTTCCCTATACCCATATTTAATTTATGGAATAACTGTAGTTTGGTATATTCATAATATCAAATCATAAATATTTACTTATTCATAAGTTTTAGCTGATAATTAAGTATGCGCCCCTACACAGTCAAACAAATCCAAACATTTATTGAAGTCGCCAAAGAGAAATCAATCTCCAAGGCAGCCGAAAATTTGCATGTGACTCAACCAGCCATTTCTATGCAAATCAAACAGTTAGAAGATGTATTTGGCTTAGCTTTGATTGAACCAATGGGGCGAAATATTCAACTCACCAGCGCAGGATGGGAGTTTTTGTCTCGGGCTAAATCAGTACTTTCCGAACTAAAAGATCTTGAATCAGCCATGGCTAACCACCTGAATTTGGGTCAAGGTGAAATAAGTTTAGGGATTGTGACAACCACCAAGTATTTCGTCCCAATGTTATTGGTTGAGTTTAGAAAACTTTTTCCCGGCATAAAAATCACACTAAAAATTGATAACCGAGAGAATATTTTGGCCATGCTTTCGAGAAACGAGGTGGACCTTGTGATCATGGGAAGAGTTCCAAAAGAAATGGGTTGCACAGCAACTCCTTTTGCAACCAATCCAATGGCCATCGTTTCAGGTCCTACTCATCCAATGTCTCGAAGAAAACAAGCCACCTTTTCAGATCTCAACGATCAAGAGTTTGTGGTGAGAGAAAAAGCATCTGGTACACGCCAAGCGATGGAGAGAATGTTTGAGTTTCACAAGATAAAGCTGAACATTGCTATGGAGATGCCCAGTAATGAAACTATCAAACAGGCAGTCATGGCTGGAATGGGATTGAGCTTCTTATCTCTTCGAACCGTAAGACACGAGATAGCCTCCGGCCATATCGTACTATTGGATATTGTAGGTCTTCCACATATTGGCCACTGGTACATCACTCATCGCGCTCAAAAGAAATTAGCGCCCGCAGCTTTAGCATTTAAAGAATTTGTGATTGAGCAGGCTGGACCAAGAATCAATGTTTGGGCATGAACAACCAAATCTAGATTCAATGAATTAAAACTAGTCGTCTTCACCCAACTCAGGGTCCCAGCCACTCTTCTTGGCTCTGACCATCGCTTCAGCATGAATACGCTCATGACGCGCTGCTAAGTCTGGCGGCAAATGACTGGGCAACTGTCCATAACGCTCCCACGCCTCATGAACTTGCTCAAATAAATTTTGTAGCTCGCCAGCATTTTTACCAGCAAAACCATCACCCTCTTCGAGCAAACCAAAGACCCAGGCATCTCGAATGATGCGGCCTGTCATGGTCATGCCATGGTGTTCCTCGTTATCAATACCTGTATAGGTGAGAGTTTTACTTTGAATAGTGTTCATATGATTTACCTTGTAAGGCCAGTATACAAGACAGGTAATTTTTCAGGGAGACGCTCCACCTTATCAACCACCATATAGTTTTTCTCACCAAAAATGCGTCGCACATATTGATCTGCTGTAGGGTCCAAACTCATGCAGTAAGTCATGATTCCATTTCGACCAGCCTCTTCAACAGCTTTCTTAGTGTCTTGGCGCAAATATTGTGGATCTCGAACATCCACATCTGCTGGCTCCCCATCTGTGATCACCAATAGTAATTTTTTGGTGCTGCGCTGAGCTTTCAGAGCCGACGTCGCATGTCGAATAGCTGCGCCCATCCGAGTGGATAACTTTCCTTCCATGCCAGCCAAACGAGCCTTTGCAATATCATCGTAGGGCTGATCAAAATCTTTAAATCGCCAGTAATTAACATCATGACGACCATCCGAACAAAATCCGTGAATGGCAAAAGGATCACCTACTTTTTGTATAGCATCTGCCAATAATGCACAAGCCGAGCGCGTGAGATCAAGCACGGTTTGATCTTGACCTGAAACCTTGTCATTGGTTGAATACGATAAATCTAATAAAACCAATACTGAAATATCACGTGTTTTACGAACACTGCGCATCATGATGCGTGGGTCAGGTTGACGGCCCATACGAATATCTATCAATGAAGCAAGTGCAGCACTTAAGTCAATGTCGTCACCGTCTTCTAATTTTCTTATTCGTTGAACACCTTGCGGTTGCATAGCATCCAAAATATATTTCATTCGACCAATCAAACGTCTTTGCTCAACAAGTACATCATTGATCAGAGATGGATCCCCTAATTTGGGTTTTCGCTCTTGAACGGTGACCCAAGCCGGTCTCTCTAACTGAATCATATGATCCCATTCACCATAATGAACAGGTGGTAAGACAGGCTCACGTCCCTCGCTTTCATTAAAAGAAATGCCGAGATCTTCATAAGGGAAAAGTTCTGTTCCAAGCACCCACACTTCTTGAGCGTCGTCGCCTGCGCCCTCCACTTCTAATTCATTCACAAATTCCATCAAATTAACTTCTTTGCGAATTTGTTGTGGAGCCTCATAGCCAGCTGCAATTGATCGCTCAAAATCATAGCCGTCAAATGCCCAGAAATAACGATTGTCATCTCTATAGCTTGCTGTCTGAATATCTGTGCGTGTTTGGAAGGATGGTCCTTCGGTCAGGTCTTTGTACGAAGATGCGAGGCTCACACCAATGTCCCAAGAAATTGTGTTGTTGTTTGGCTCAGCAATCATTTTTGGTAAAGCCTGAGCAAATAAAGCACGACCCCGTGCAATCCATGGATGGGTATCTTCATAATCTGGATCAACCCAAGCACGTGCCATACGATTGAGCCAGTCACCCGCTGTCTTACATTGGCTTGATGACACAGTGTGTAAATCAGCCCATAAAGATCTTAAGCCAGGGAACTTGGCCAAAGCCAAAGCTTCCACTCGAGCATCCTCAGCCAATCCAATCAAAGCCATCTGCCAAGGATTCAATGATTCAGCAGAGATGGCTTGGCGAGTAAAAACCACATGCGCCGCAGCATGAGCAGCAGCAGCTCGATAAAGTTGAGAGGCGTCAACCACCCCCTGGTTACCTTCAACGGCATCGTATGCATCTGGCAAATGAATAAAATAATCTTCAATGAATGGCTTGTAACCGTCACGGGTTTCAAAATCACCGGCGGTTGGCTTCATGAAAAAGTCGCGACCCCACAACGCTCTAAGGTACATATTAATTCTGCGTTGAACATCTACCAGCAATGTTCCCTTACGCTCTTTTTGTAGCATAGCCAAGGATTCTTTTGACTCTAAACCAAAATAAGCGACCTGTTCTTCATAATTTGTTCTATGGGCCTGTGCACCCCAAGTTGCCCAACGTCTCAACCCACCCAGAGTCAACTGAGCAAACAATGTGTCAAGCTGTCCCAACATTGGACGCAAGCCACGCGGCGCTTGAGCAACCAAAGTGTTTAAAAACTGTAAGTACTGCATGAAAAGAGAGCTATCAGCCAAACGTCCTGCGGCTGTTGGCGCGGTCGCCAATACCAGTTCAATCACTGATCCAGATGTTTTTGATGCTAGCAGCAACGCGGTGGTTGCCAATTCACCGACAACATCTTCACCAATTTCTTTGGCTACTTGAGGAGCACTATCAATCCACGCATTAACCAACTCAACTCCGCGTCCCAATCCACGGAGCGCTGCAGCACCCTTGACGTAATTATCTAAACCCCTTGCCGAAAAAACTTTTGTGGCATCAGACCATACACTCTCAAGCAATACTCGAGATTCAGGCTCAAGTTGATCAATCCATTCAGCGTGGTCGTTTAAGTGCGCCGACATGACGGGCTCTTTACGTTAAAAGAAAGTTGCAACAGCAGCATCTAAAGCATCACGCATATCTGGGTCATCCGTGATTGGGCGCACCAAAGCTACTCGACAAGCAGCCTGAGCTGTGACACCCTGCGCTATCAAACTACCTGCATAAATTAACATACGAGTTGATATACCTTCGTCCAAGCCATGGCCTTTTAAATTACGGGCGCGTTCAGCAATTCCTACTAATTTTCGAGCAACATCAGAACTAACGCCGGTTTCATGAGCAACAATTTCTGTCTCAATGTCATGATCTGGATAATTAAAATCCAAAGCTCCGAAACGCTGCTTGGTCGATTGTTTTAGATCTTTCATCAAGCTTTGATAGCCCGGGTTATAGGAAATAACAATCTGAAAGTCTGGATGAGCCTTTACTAGCTCTCCCTTTTTTTCAAGTGGTAATACTCGACGATTATCTGTGAGCGGATGAATGACCACAGTCGTGTCTTGTCTGGCTTCAACTACTTCATCCAAATAACAAATGGCGCCTGAACGAGCAGCCATTGCTAAAGGTCCATCTTGCCAATGTGTTCCATTAGCATCTAATAAAAAACGTCCGACCAAATCTGATGCGGTCATGTCTTCATTACAAGCGACCGTGATCAATGGCTTATTCAATTTCCAAGCCATGTACTCAACAAAACGAGTTTTGCCACAACCAGTCGGGCCCTTCAACATCATTGGCATGCGCACTGAATAAGCAGCTTCGTAAAGCTCAACCTCATCCGCTACTGGGCGGTAATAAGGTTCTTGTGATACGCGATAAGCGTCTAGGTTCTCACTCATGACTAACTCCACTGACTATAAAATAAAGTGGCTTGCTGGTATTGCGGTTCGCCACATTCCTCAACGAAGAGAAATGTGGCTTTGCAAACTCTTATACAGTTTTGCCGCGGAAAATAACCATTGATGCGCCTTGGGATTGCTTGAAGTTATCGTAGCCAATCAAACGAATATGATTATTTGGATTAGCTTTACGGCAAGCATCGCACTCGGCCAATACCTTATCCACATCAGTTTCACCAAAC
>CAMBJN010000026.1 GCA_945867755.1 Polynucleobacter meluiroseus | reverse complement strand
CAAACAATCGGACGAATATAGCAAGAAGCTAGTTTATTTTCTTTAACAACTTCAGTGATTGCTTTGGTAATTTGCTCTTCTGTGTAGTTCATCTTCATTTGGAAGATTTTTGCTGAATTGAATAAGCGTCGTGTGTGCTCATTCAGGCGGAAAATTGCTGGACCGGCATCAGTCTTGTAGGCTCTGATGCCTTCAAAGACTCCCATGCCATAGTGAAGTGTATGAGTTAAAACGTGGATGGTTGCGTCTCTCCAAGGGATTAACTTACCGTCCATCCAAATAAAGCCATCACGATTTGCCATTGACATGGTTTGTTTCCTAAATTCTGAGAAAAATGGGTTGAAGCGTCATTGTAAAACAGCCACAGACAGATGGCTATGTCCTTTAAATGGCGTCGTTACTTATAATCTTTGCTTAATACAGGAAAAAATTATGTTGGGTTGGTCCGCTGAGCAAATGAAAACTATGCGTGATGGTAGTAAAACCATGTCGAAAGCTGGTTTTGCGATCTTCACTTGGGCGCTGGTTACTGGCATGGCCATGGCTGAATCAAGCTTGAGCACATCCCAGGCGATTGGTATGTCTTTCTTAGTTTATGCAGGCTCCGCCCAATTAGCGGCTTTGCCTTTAATTGCTGGTGATTTTCCGCTGTGGACAATTTTTGTCACTGCCATCATTGTGAACCTGAGATTCATCATTTTTAGTGCCGGTATTCAACCCTATTTCAAAAATAGAAGTTTTTGGAAAAGATCGGTGTTGGGTTACTTGAACGGCGATTTGAATTTTGCGTTGTTCATGTCTAGGTTCCCAAAATACCGAAAAGACCCAACTCATTTACCGTTTTTCTTGGGCATGTCTTTGACCAATTGGTCCATTTGGCAAATAGGCTCTTTGGTGGGGATTTTCCTTGCTGGAGCAGTCCCAGACGCTTGGGGGTTGGGCTTTGCCGGAACATTGGCGTTAATAGCTATTTTGTTACCGATGCTCGATCACTTATCAGCACGGCTCGCAGCCTTGTCTGCTTTATTGGTGGCATTGCTGGCCGATGGTTTGCCTTATAAGCTCAGCATTGTTTTAGCGGTCGTTGTGGCCATTTTGGTTGGAATCATGTGTGATCGATTTACCAAAAAGGAAAGGGGCGCGATTTGAGCTCTTTTGAAATTTGGGCTGTGATTCTTGGTTTGACTGTGGTCACATTCATCACCAGGGGCTTTTTTCTTTTGATTGGCGAACGCATAGAGCTCTCAGAAACACTACAAAATGCTCTCAGGTATGCGCCTGCAGCGGCTTTGATAGCAATCATTGCTCCAGAGATGTTTTTTACTCAAGCTTCAAGTGATGTAGAGATTAATTCACCCTATTTTTGGGGTGGAATCTGTTCAATCATTGCTTTTTGGCTCTCAAAAAGCATGCTTTTAACGATTATTCTGGGGATGTTGGCCTTCACGGTCATTCGGCTTGTTTTGGCTTAAAAAAGACTCAGGATTGACCGTAAAAAGGTAAAATCTTACTTCTTTGTCTTATGTTGAAAATTCGCTATGCCAGGCACTTCAAAACTTCAATTTAATCGCCTTTCCACTTTGGCCGCCAATGGCCAATTAAAAGGTAAGCGGGTGTTCATCAGGGCTGATTTGAACGTTCCTCAAGATGATGCAGGCAATATCACTGAAGACACCCGAATCAGAGCATCTATTCCAGCCATCAAGTTGGCTTTGGATGCGGGCGCTGCTGTGATGGTGACATCTCACTTGGGCCGCCCAACTGAAGGTGAATTCAAAGCTGAAGATACTTTGGCGCCAGTTGCAGACAGAATTGCAGAATTGATGGGTCGTAAAGTTCCCTTGATCAGTCATTGGGTAGAAGGTGGCTTTGAAATAGAACCGGGCGATTTAGTGCTTTTAGAGAATTGCCGACTTAACAAAGGCGAAAAGAAAAACAATGATGAGTTGGCTCAAAAAATGGCCAGCTTGTGTGATGTTTACGTAAATGACGCATTCGGTACGGCGCATCGCGCTGAGGCCACCACTCATGGCATGGCTAAATTTGCGCCTGTGGCATGTGCCGGCCCTCTGATGGCCGCTGAACTAGATGCCTTAGGTAAAGCATTGACTGATCCAAAGCGTCCATTGGTAGCGATTGTTGCTGGATCAAAAGTTTCAACAAAATTAACAATTCTTAAATCATTGGCAGAAAAAGTTGATCAATTGATCGTTGGCGGCGGCATTGCCAATACCTTCATGTTGGCAGCCGGCTTACCGATTGGCAGATCTCTGGCTGAGCCGGATTTAATCAATGAGGCAAAAGCCATTATTGATTTAATGGCCAAGCGCGGTGCGAGTGTGCCCATTCCGGTGGATGTGGTGGTTGCTAATGAATTATCACCTTTAGCGCGCGCTAACAGAGTGGCATCAACTGATGTTCAGCCTGACGACATGATTTTGGACGTGGGCCCAAAAACATCGGCTGAGCTAACAAGCATCATTGCGCATGCAGGAACAATTGTTTGGAATGGCCCAATCGGCGTTTTTGAGATTGATCAGTTTGGCGGTGGCACAAAAATGTTGGCTGCAGCGATTGCTCATTCACCAGCATTCTCAATCGCTGGTGGTGGTGATACTTTGGCAGCGATTGCCAAGTACGGTATTGAAAAACAAGTCGACTATATTTCAACTGGTGGTGGTGCTTTCTTAGAATTCTTAGAAGGTAAAACTTTGCCAGCCTTTGCTATCTTGTCAGAAAGAGCGGATAAATAATGCGTGCAACAAAAATTGTTGCGACCCTGGGTCCAGCATCAAGCAGCACAGAAGTTCTAACAAAATTAATGGAAGCGGGTGTTGATGTCGTCCGTTTAAATTTTTCTCACGGTACTGCAGCAGATCACCAAGCTAGAGCGCAGCAAGTTAGAGATGTTTCTAAGGCGGCTGGTCGTGAAGTTGCCATCATGGCAGATTTGCAGGGACCAAAAATCAGAGTCGGCAAATTTGAAAATAACAAAATTATTTTGAAGGCTGGCGAAAAGTTCACGTTGGATGCTAACTGCACCTTAGGTGATCAAACAAAAGTAGGCCTCGATTACAAAAACTTGCCGAATGATGTCAAGGTTGGCGATAAGTTATTGCTTAACGATGGTTTGTTGGTGATTAGAGTTGAAGGCGTTGAAGGTTCATGTATCCACACGATTGTTGAATTGGGTGGTGAGCTTTCAAATAACAAAGGTATCAATCGTGCGGGTGGTGGTTTGACTGCGCCAGCATTGACCGACAAAGACAAAGAAGATTTAAAAACGGCCGTTGCTTTGGGCGCCGATTACATTGCGATCAGCTTTCCTAAAAATGCTGAAGACATGAAAATTGCTCGTGGCCTAGCCGACGCTGCCAGCAAAGAGTTTGGACACAAAACAAAACTGATTGCAAAGATTGAGCGTGCTGAAGCTGTGATGCCTGGCGTTTTAGAAGAGATCCTTGAAGTCAGTGACGGGATCATGGTTGCTCGTGGCGACTTGGCAGTTGAGGTTGGTAATGCAACAGTACCAGCACTACAAAAACGAATGATTCGTTTGGCTCGTGAAGCGAACAAGGTGGTGATCACTGCCACTCAAATGATGGAATCAATGATTCAAAATCCAGTGCCAACACGAGCTGAAGTCAGCGATGTGGCCAATGCTGTTTTAGACGGCACAGATGCTGTGATGTTGTCGGCTGAGACTGCATCAGGTCAGTACCCCGTTGAAACTGTTTTGCAGATGGCGGCGATTTGTTTGGAAGCAGAGAAGACTGAAGTTCATCATTTAGATGCAGACTTCTTTGATCAAAAATTCACACGCATTGATCAATCAATTGCTTTTGGAGCGTTGTTCACTGCATACCATTTGGGTGTGAAAGCGATTGCTGCTTTAACTGATTCTGGATCTACAGCTTTATGGATGAGCCGCCACAAGATTCAGGTGCCTATTTTTGCCATGACCACCAAATTGGCAAGCCAGAGAACAATGGCGCTTTACCGAAACGTGCATCCTTTGCATTTAGATACTAGCAATGACAGAGATACGGCTTTAGAGCAAGCAGAAACAAGAATTAAGAAATTGGGTGTTGTTGCCGCTGGTGATGCAATTGTTTTGACTGTGGGTGAGCCGATGGGTCAGGTTGGCGGAACGAATACGCTCAAAATTGTGAATGTGAAATAAATTTTAATTTAAGGGAATAGCAATGGCTCTTGTATCTTTGCGCCAATTATTGGACCACGCTGCTGAGAATGCTTATGGATTACCAGCATTCAATGTGAATAATCTTGAACAGGTGCAAGCCATCATGGCAGCTGCCGATGAAGTCAATGCACCAGTCATCATGCAAGCATCTGCTGGTGCTCGCAAATATGCTGGAGAGGCATTTTTACGTCATTTGATTGATGCCGCTGTTGAAGCTTATCCGCACATTCCAGTGGTGATGCATCAAGACCACGGTCAAAGCCCAGCTGTTTGTATGGCAGCGATTCGTTCAGGCTTTACATCGGTGATGATGGATGGTTCTTTGATGGCGGATGGTAAGTCAGTTGCTTCATACGAATATAACGTTGCTGTATCTCAAGAGGTTGTGAAGTTTGCGCATTCAATTGGTGTGACTGTTGAAGCTGAGTTGGGCGTTTTGGGTTCTTTAGAAACCATGATGGGCGATAAAGAAGATGGTCACGGCGCTGAAGGTGCAATGACTCGCGAACAGTTATTGACAGATGTTGAGCAAGCGGCTGATTTTGTGAAGCAAACGCAATGTGACGCATTGGCAATTGCAATTGGTACCAGCCACGGAGCTTATAAATTCACCAAAAAACCTACGGGCGACATTTTGGCGATTGAACGTATCAAAGAAATCAATCAACGTATTCCAAATACGCATCTTGTCATGCATGGTTCATCGAGTGTGCCGCAAGAATTGCTCGCAATCATTCGTGAGTTTGGTGGCGATATGAAAGAAACTTACGGCGTGCCTGTTGAAGAGATTCAGCAAGGTATCAAGCACGGCGTTAGAAAAATCAATATCGATACCGATATTCGTTTGGCCATGACGGCTGCAATTCGTAAATATTTATTTGAAAATCCAGGTAAGTTTGATCCGCGTGATTATTTAAAACCTGCGCGTGAAGCTGCTAAAGAGATTTGTAAGGCACGTTATTTGGCATTTGGTTGTGAAGGCCAGGCTGGCAAGATCAAATCAATTCCTTTAGAGCAAATGGCTGAGCGCTACAAAAGCGGTCAGTTAGCCCAATTAGTTAAATAAGGTATTCATGCAAGCTCTTTACGAATCCTCAATCAAATCATTACCGTTAATTTCTAAAGGCAAGGTAAGAGATATTTACGCTATTGGTGATGACCAGTTGTTGATGGTGACCACTGATCGCTTATCTGCTTTTGATGTTGTCATGGGCGAGCCCATTCCTGGTAAGGGGATTGTTCTCAATGAAATGGCGAATTTTTGGTTTGGAAAATTAAGTCATGTGATCCCCAATCATTTAACAGGTATCGATCCATGTTCAGTTGTGGCGGCCGATGAAGTGAATCAAGTCAAGGGCCGAGCCATTGTGACAAAACGTTTAAAGCCCATCATGGTTGAAGCGGTTGTGCGTGGCTATTTATCAGGCAGTGGTTGGAAAGATTATCAAGACACTGGTTCAATCTGCGGCATCAAACTGCCAGCTGGGCTTAAAAATGCACAACAGTTACCCGAGCCAATTTTTACACCAGCCGCAAAAGCTGATGTTGGTGAGCATGATGAAAACATTTCTTATGCTGAGGTTGAAAAACGTATTGGCCAAGAGTTGGCGGGAAAAATCAAAGAAGTCAGCATTCGTTTGTATAAAGAAGCTTCTATTTATGCAGCCAGCAAAGGCATCATCATTGCTGATACGAAATTTGAATTTGGTTTAGATGAAAATAATTCTTTGGTTTTGATGGATGAAGTTTTGACTGCAGACTCATCTCGTTTTTGGCCAGCTGCTTCATATCAAGTGGGATCTAATCCGCCGTCATTTGATAAACAGTTTGTGCGTGACTGGCTGGAGTCTGTGAGACTAGATGGTCAGCCATGGAATAAGTCTGCACCTGCACCAAAATTACCTGATGATGTGATTGAAAAAACAGCGGCTAAATACCGTGAAGCCCTAGAAACGCTGACTACTTAATTGCTCGATGAAAAGCAAAAAGGAAAAAAGATGAGTCAAAAGCCAATTGTTGGAATCTTGATGGGTTCAAATTCTGATTGGGACACCATGCAGAACGCAGCTCAAACTCTCACTGATTTTGGGGTTGCCTATGAAGCCAAGGTGGTTTCTGCGCATCGCATGCCTGATGACATGTTTGCCTACGCCGAAACAGCTGCACAGCGCGGCATCAAGGCAATCATTGCTGGGGCTGGCGGCGCCGCACATTTGCCAGGTATGTTGGCAGCGAAAACAATCGTGCCTATTTTTGGTGTGCCTGTTGCTTCAAAGCATTTAAGTGGTGAAGATTCGCTATTATCAATCGTGCAAATGCCCAAAGGAATACCTGTAGCAACATTTGCAATTGGTGAAGCAGGAGCCACCAATGCTGCGTTACATGTGATTGCTAATCTTGCAGTCAACGACCCCGCCTTGGCTAAAAAGTTAGAAGCTTTCCGCGGCGCTCAAACTGAAAAAGCGCGAGCTATGAACTTACCGGGACATTCTTGATCTATGGCTGATCGTCAAACCCCAATTTTGCCGGGATCTTACTTAGGAATTCTTGGGGGCGGTCAATTGGGTCGCATGTTCACTCATGCCGCACAAGCCATGGGATACAAAGTATGTGTATTAGATCCCGATACACACAGTCCAGCTGGAATCGTTGCAGACAAACATATTCAAGCAAATTACACCGACAGCGCTGCCTTGAAAGAGATGGCGTCAATCTGTAAAGCAGCCAGCACTGAATTTGAAAACGTTCCAGCCAAAGCACTGGATGAGCTTGAATCCTTGGGTGTATTTGTTGCCCCAAGAAGTGCTGGGGTATCTATTGCGCAAGACCGTGTTGCAGAAAAGAATTTTTTGGTAACTTGGCAAAAAGAAGCTGGTATTGGCCCGGCACCTTATCAGGTGCTTGAAAATCAAACCGATGCCAAAAAAGTTTCGACTGAACTATTCCCAGGTATTTTAAAAACTGCTCGGATGGGTTATGACGGCAAAGGTCAAGTGACAGTTCATGATTATGATGAACTTATTAAGGCATGGAATAATTTTGGCCAAGCGGTGTGCGTATTAGAAAAACGATTGGACTTGGCTTTTGAAGTATCAGCATTGGTGGTGCGTGGTCACGATGATGAAGTCGTTGCCTATCCAATCGCACAAAATATTCATAAAAATGGCATTTTGCACACAACAACTGTGCCGGCTTCATCTATCAGCCCCGCTCAAGAAATAAAAATTATCGGTGCCGCCAAAGAAATTATTCGTCACTTAGATTACGTGGGTGTGTTGTGTGTCGAATTCTTTGTTCTCAAAAATGGGGAAGTGGTTGCCAATGAAATTGCTCCGCGCCCACATAATTCTGGGCACTACACGCAAAATGCATGTTTAACCAGTCAATTTGAGCAACAAGTCCGAGCCATGGCTCGCTTACCTTTGGGCAGTACTGAATTGATTGGACCAAGCATCATGCTCAACATCTTGGGGGATGAGTGGTTAGTCTCTGGAAAACAAGAAGAGCCTTTTTGGGAAAAAATTCTGAAGGCTCCATCAGCAAAGCTTCACCTTTACGGCAAAGCTGAGCCTCGCGTGGGGCGCAAGATGGGACACATTAATTTTTTAGGAAAAACCTCATCTGCTGTTGAGTCGGTTTGCCAAGAGGCTATACGAGTCCTAAAAATTACGCGCTGATCATGCCTAATTCAATCCAAAGGGCGGTAGAAGTTCTTAAGGCTGGTGGTTTGGTGGCCATGCCTACTGAAACAGTGTACGGTCTGGCAGCTGATGCCAATAATGTTTCAGCAATCAATAAAATATTTTCCAGTAAGGGCCGCCCCTCTGTACACCCTTTGATTGTGCACATCGCACAACCTGAACTAAATATGGCCAGTGATCAACAAGCCAATTCAGTTGCATGGCGCGAAATACTCAGCCAATGGTCAAGAGATGTTTCGCCAGAAGCATTAATTTTAGCCAATGAGTTTTGGCCTGGCCCTTTGACCATGATTCTTCCAAAGGCCAAAAATGTTTTATTGGAAGTCACCGGAGGGCAAGAGACGATTGGAATTAGATGTCCGCAACACCCTATCGCACAACACTTATTAAAAGAATTTGGCGGCGGTTTGGCAGCGCCGTCTGCTAATCGTTTTGGTAGAATTTCTCCAACAACTGCTGAGCATGTGCGCGAAGAATTCCCTGGTGATGACGTTTTAGTACTCGATGGCGGACCCTGTGATGTGGGTATTGAATCAACTATTGTTGACCTGACCCGCCTAGATAGTCATAACGCTGTTATTTTAAGACCAGGTGCAATCACTCAAACCATGATCAATCAAGCGCTGAATCGAAATGGCGACACTGATGGTATTGCAGTAAATACTGCATCGACAACCTCAACATCCAATATATCCGTACCAAGAGTGTCTGGAAGTTTGAGTGCGCACTATGCTCCGAAGACTAAATTGCTTGTCTATGATCCGAAAAATCTCAAATCATTATTTTTAGAGATAAACGGAACCTCAGGATTAAAGCAACTTGCCTGGGTACATTTTCAAAATGCTCAGCTTGATAAGAAGTCTGGCAAAGAACTTAAACTAACCAATGTTGTGAAAGAGTTAGTTCTGCCTGTCGAATCAAAGACATTGGCTCGAGAACTTTATGCTTTGCTTAGGCAGCTAGATGGGCTGAACCTTGATTGTATTTTCTTCGAACAATTGCCTGATGGAATTGAATGGGATGCAATCAGAGATAGATTGGGTCGTGCCTCAACGGGCTCTGGCATGTAATTGCTGGGGACCATCATCAAGAAGCCAAGACATCAATGCATCATGTATGCCTCGCCCCGCGCCAGCATTGTGATGATTGATGAATGATGAAATTGCATATACTTGACCTGTTTTGCTAACAACATAACCTGAGATACTTCTTACATCAGCCAGCGATCCAGTTTTTATATAGGCCCCATATTTTTTAATTGGCTTGGGAAATTGAGATAAGTTATTTTCAAATACTTGTGCGTCACTCTTTCTGGGGATGTGTTGACGAAGTTTATCTATCAAGCGATGTTTCATTGTTCCATCAACTCCAGCAATTGGCAGTGATTCGGTGAAGTAATCTCGCGTAGAAGAATTCAAGCCAAGCAGCAATACTTGATTGAGATTCTTCGAGCTAATTCTCTCGATGCGGGATAAGCCAGAACCATTTTCAATGACGAGCTCAGGCATGTCTAATTGATATTTCTTGAGCCATGATTTAACGACCATATTTCCGTTATTGGTATTTCCGGGGCCGCCGTTTTTTTCTATGGCAAGCGTGAGTAAAACTTGTCTTGCCATCACATTATTTGAAAGCTTATTGATGTCTTTGACGGATTCATACAAGGGAATACCAAAGTGAGTCACGATGGGTCGAAAAGATTCGGTTAATTGACCGCTTTTAATCGCCGGCTTCTTTCCCCATGTGCCGCCAAGATCTTGCCATGCGGCAATTAAGCTCTGAGATAAAAATTGATCACTGTCAGAGGCAACAATATTCCAATTGGCGGTGGAGCAAGCACTGGGGTAGTGACCATTAAAGCTGGCAACCCAACCTGAATTCTTTTCCGCTTTCAAAGACATTTTGATACCATCTCGCCAATTTGTGCAGGAACCATCTACCACTACCAAGTTATTGTTAATTGATAGATTCGCCATTCGAGGAGTTTGCTTAATGACAACTAAGCGGTTATCAAGATTTGGATAAAACTCAAAACTGAAACTATTAAAGGCAAATAAAAGAGCATCGGGCGCTACGTTATAAGAACGAGTTGGATCGTCATCCGAGAATGATGATTCTTTGACTGATTTGTCATAAGCGCTTCTATCAAAAATTAGGTCCCCATGAATATTTTTTACTCCGCTTGCCTTGAGGTTGGCTAAAAACTTATTCACTTCCTCTGGAATTAATTTTGGGTCACCGCTACCCCTGATGAGCAAGTCTCCCCGCAGAGTGCCTTTTGAGATTTGACCATTGGTGAATAAATCAGTTTTCCATCTGTATTGAGGGCCTAACATTTCCATGGCGGCTAAACTTGTGACCAGCTTAATTGTGGACGCTGGATTCATGGCTAAGTTTTCTTGCCAATGCATTACATCATGAGAGTTAAAGGTTGCGTGTTCTTTCTGACTGGTGATTTTTGAAACAGAAATTGAAATCGCTTCTTTGGGGATAGCGCTTTTTTTGATTGCCGACTCAACAGATGGAGGCAAAAAATCCTTTGCCAATAGGTTAAAGCTTTGGGAAGCTAAAACAAAGCCTGTCAATATCAGTAAATGTCTCTTAAGTAGCATTTCTGAATCATATAGCCTAATGAGTACTTATGCATATATGACTTACCTTCTTAGTCATGGTTTATTAGTTACAGCCCGATAGTTACTTTTCTCAATATCTTATTTGACCGAATCAGAGCCACACATAAATCATAAAAAATAGGACGATGCGGCATCGGTATTTTTGTCTGAAATTGTTCGCAAAGTTTAACAAGCCTTAAGTCATTACTTAGCTTGGCGCCGCCGAGCAATTTATGGGCAATGCTTTTTAGTTCGGCTTCACTCAATACCCATTTTTGCTTTCCGATGCATTGCTCTAAAAGATCCAATGATTTTTCTTGATAGCTCAAGATTTCGCTGGCAATGATCTTAAACATTAAATGTTGTGGGTCAGCAGGGTCTTTGAATGTTGTCAAATATGTTTTTTCTAGAGACAATTCTTGCTGCCAATCTTTTAGGGATGCCGGCTTGATCAAAACAAAATCAAAAACATCATTAGGGTTCAGCAGTCTATGAGCTCCATCTGTGTGGGCGGTGAAACCATAGATCTTGATATTCGACCCATAGTGCTGGCGAACAGCAATCGCTAATTGACCCCCATTCATGATCGGCATGGTTAAGTCTGTGACCAAAATATCAAAAGATGACTCACGAATTGTCTTTAAAGCCTCTTGGCTACAAGCGCTTGAGTGAACGCAATATCCCATGTCTTTAAATTGAGCCTCTGTGATCAGTCTGCTTGGGGCGTGATCATCCACGATCATCACGCTTTCATGATGGGTAATTGTGGGCGCAACCTTTTCATGAACCCTACTTATTCTTGTGTACTTCGGCTGTTCTATAGATCTTCTAAAAGAAAGAGTAAAGCTTGCTGATGTGCCAAACCCCTCTTCTGAATCAATATCTAGTTTGCCGCCCATCATCCCAATAAGCTGCTTTGCAATGGTTAAGCCAAGTCCTGTGCTTGATTGTGATTGCTCTGTATCAAAATGGTCATATTGTTCGTAGGGCTGGAATATTCTTGCTATGTGAGTTCGGGGTATCCCTTTGCCATTGTCAGAAATCTCAAAATATATGATTTGAGCAAAATGATCATTAGCAAGAGTTCGGGTCGATATTTGAACGCTGCTATTCGGGCTGAACTTAATAGCATTGCTGATCAAGTTATGCAACACCTGACCTAATCTTGTGCCATCGGCAATCAAACTTTCTGCAATTTCTGGGCAGATATAGAAGCTGATAGCAGTGTTATTTTTTTGCGCAAGACTGCTGAATGTTCGACTGATGTTTTTAATCAGATTGCCTAGGTTGCAGGCCTCTGCCTTTATTTGCATTTTCCCAGCGTCAATTTTTGACAAATCCAGTAATTGATTCAAAACCTCTAGCATTGACTCTGCAGAAGCATGCGCACTTTCTAGGATGGTTTTTTCAGAATGGTCCAAATGGCTATTGCGTAAAAGCTTTTCTTGGATACTGAGTATGGCGCTGATGGGCGTTCTGATTTCATGACTGATAGTTGAAATCGCCTGATTTTTTGTTTCTTGAAAGGCGTTCAGAATCTTTTGATTTTTTTTGGCAAGGTTAAACCAGTGCTTATTTCTAATTAGTAAGTAGACACTGAATAAGCAAGAGCATAGTAATGCAAAGATAGTTAGTTGATATTCGTCAGGCATCAGTAATTCGATTGGTTCTACAAAATGCAATTAACTCAGCGATGTTACTCACACCAATCTTTTTATAAACACGGGCCTTATATGTAGATACAGTTTTGGTGCTGATATGGAGAAATTCTGAGATGGCACTATTAGGATGCCCATCAGCCAAGTATTTAATGACTTGAAATTCTCTTGGTGAAAATGATGAAATGATTTGATCATCACTGCTGAATATTTTCGAGGAATTATTGATATGAAAAAATGTATACCCTTGAGAAACCGCCAGGCAAGCAGCTAGGATAATGTCTGAACTGGCTGTTTTATTAATAAAGCCATGCCCACCAAGACTTCTGACGCGACTGCCATATATCTTGGCCTCTAAAGAAGACACTACCAAAATCCTGCAGTCTGGAGAAATGATTTTCAAACGGCGAATCACATCAAACCCATCTATTTTTGGCATATC
>CAMBJN010000025.1 GCA_945867755.1 Polynucleobacter meluiroseus | reverse complement strand
CCGCCCAATGCTCTGGCTAAATCAGGCCTTGCTTCAATTGCAATTCTCAAGCCAACGAAATGCAAAATACCACCCGCAGCAACTAAAAGCGCCGCGAGAATACCAACCGCAATTGAAACGGTTCTTAAGGTAATCGATATTTTTCGTACCCGGCCCGTTGGACCGGAAACCCACATTAGCTGCATAAAAGTTGTTCAGTTTGATCAGTCATGCATTATAAAGGCTCCCATGAGTATGCCAACCCCCTCCCAAACCTATGATGCAATTGTGATTGGCGGAGGCATTGCAGGCGCTTCGATCATAAAGTCATTAAAAAACAATAACTTAAGTAACTTTTTGGCGATAGATTCCGGAGAATTGCCTGCTCAGGGCACCAGCGGGCATGATGGCGCACTTTGTCACCCCTATATTGGTCGTGGTGCATCGCGGCTTCAACGTTTGAGCATGATTGCATTCAACGAGGCCAAGCAAATCTGGGCAAATTATTGGTCCGGTGGCGGCGTTTTGCATCTGGCTAGAAATGTAGAGAATCACGATAAAAATCTAATGAGTGAGCGCCTACTATCACAAGGGTTTAGCTTTGAAAAGGCCAAAGTAATTTCCGCAGACGAAGCCAAAGCGCTGTGCGGGGTGTCATTGGCGGGCACATTTTTCCCCGAGGGCGGCTGGGTCGATCTCAAGCAAATCTGTGAGAACGCATTCTCTCTGCTAACGCAGCAGCAGGCATTAATGTCATGCACGGTTACAAAAATTGCATATCGTGACAAATATTGGATCGTTTACGACAAACAGCAAAAAATCATTGGAGTGACGCCCAGATTGTTTCTGGCCAGCGGTTTGGGGGTTAAATCATTGGCAGCATCAACACAAATTGATTTGCCTTTGAAACCGGTTCGCGGACAACTATCAACTTTTAGCTATAAAAAAGAAAGCTCTTGGGCAAGACGCCAACCAACCGTTGCCATTTCTGGCAAGGCTTATTGTTTGCCCCCGATTGAAATGAACGATGGGTCTTATCAGTGGATGGTTGGATCTAGCTATGATGAGCACGAAGAGGATTTAAGTGTCTGGGCTCAAAGCCATCAAGAAAACTTAAATCTCATTTGGGAAATGCTGGGCAAAGAATGTGACCTTGCAGAAATTGAGCCAGTGGATGCGTTCGTTGGAATACGTTGCGTGGCCAGCGATCGTCTGCCAATCATGGGTCCAGTTAAAGGTTACCCCGGTTTGTATATCTTGACCGCGCTAGGATCAAGAGGCGTGATGTGGTCTGCGCTCGCCCACCAGATGTTCACAGAACACCTGGCGGAAGAAATACGTCACTCCGCTTTTTTAGACGATCGCTTTTTTGCGGGCGCTCGCTTGACTGGCTTGGGCTTATCAGAAGACTTGGTTTCTTCTTTGCTGCCAGCCCGCTTTTTGGCTGGCGCTTCAAATTCAAAGCCGATTTTGCCGTCTGGTTGACGTGCCAAATATGCTTTAAAGCCCCGCCCAGTTCTTGATGATTTGAAATTGGTGAGTAAATCTGTTTTACCTTCACTCAAAAGCTTGGACACCTGTTCTTGTGAAATCTCTTGTTGCAAGACAACTTTGCCAGTAGAAAAATCACAGGCTTTATTGGGACCAACACTTCGTTCGCAGAGATATTTCATGCCATGTTCATACACAGCACTCGAGCATTTAGGACAGGCACCCAAAGAGGCTTGACCAGTAAAGTCAACCTCTTCATTGTTGTCTTCACCGCTATTGCCAAAATCAAACTCAAGCTTGTAGCCTGCATTCGGGTAGTCTTTGTCATCTTCCGGAATAGAAACCAATTTAATGATCGCAGCAAATGGGCGCCCCATTTTGCTTCTGAAACCTTGTAGCGGGCCGATCTCTTTATTCTTAATGAATTCCTCGGCTTCGTGATACTCAAAAGGGCGACCGCCAGGTATTTTACTGATAGAAAAGCCACATTTTTCACAAGCAAAGCGACGATAGTTTTCTTTGACCAAGCCGCCGCAATGTGGGCAGGGTGTTTTTAGATCCGCATAGTCACCAGGAATCGTATCGCTGTCATATTCTTTGGCGCGCTTAACAATTCGCTGAGTGATTTGCGCAATTTCTTGCATGAAGGTGTTGCGATCAATTTGACCTTTTTCCATCAACGAAAGTTTGTGCTCCCAGTTACCCGTTAATTCTGGGTGAGTTAATTCTTCAACCCCTAGGCCACGCAATAAGGTCATCAACTGAAAGGCTTTGGCAGTTGGAATAATTTCTCTTGTTTCGCGCACCATGTATTTTTCGTATAGCAAACCCTCAATGATCGCGGCCCTAGTGGCAGGCGTACCCAGACCTTTTTCTGACATCGCCTCTCTAAAGTCTTCGTCATCAATGAGTTTGCCAGCACCTTCCATGGCAGACAAGAGTGTTGCCTCGGTATAGCGTGCCGGAGGCTTTGTCTTCAGTGGGCTTGGCTTAACAGACTCAGTTTGAACCTTTTCATTCTCAGCAACCACCACAAGTTCTTTGTCATCCTGTGATGATTTTCCATAAACCGCCAACCAACCCGGATTGATCAAAATCTTGCCATCTGTTTTAAACAGATGGCCGTTTACCTCGGTGATACGAGTGGTGACCTTGAATTCAGCTGACGGGAAAAATATCGCCATGAAACGACGTACCACCAAGTCATAAAGTTTCTGTTCAGGCTCTGAAAGATTTTTGGGCGCCTGAAGGGTTGGGATGATCGCAAAGTGATCAGAAATTTTGCTGTTGTCAAAAATCTTTTTATTGGGCTTTACCCAAGAGCTATTCAAGATTTGTGAGGCGTGCGGATAGTAGTTATCTGAACTTTCGGCCAGCATTTCTAAGGTGCTGGTGACCGTTGGGAGATAGTCTTCTGGCAAGGCACGTGAATCAGTTCTTGGATAAGTAAGAACCTTGTGTCTTTCATATAAGGCTTGAGCCAAGCCCAAAGTGTTTTTGGCCGAGAAGCCGAATCTAGCGTTCGCTTCACGTTGCAAGCTTGTTAAGTCAAAAAGCTGCGGGGCTGCTTGAGAGCTGGGCTTTGACTCTTCACGAACTTTGCCAGCCTTATCGTGACAGGCGGCAACAATGCTTGCAGCCGCCGCCTCACTCCATAAGCGACTGTCCCTTTTCTCAGGATCAGCATTAGCGTCTTTAGAATCTTTTTTAAATTTCGGGTCAAACCATCTGCCTTGATAAATACCGGCTGCACAAATGAATTCAGCAGTGACCTCCCAATAATCTCGAGAGATAAATTTTCTGATCAACTCTTCTCTTTCGACCACGATTGAAAGAGTTGGCGTTTGAACACGTCCTACGGTGGTTAAGAAGAAGCCACCACTTTTGCTGTTAAAGGCGGTCATGGCGCGCGTGCCATTGATGCCAATTAACCAATCAGATTCTGAACGACAACGTGCCGCATTGGCAAGATTGAGCAACTCTTCATCGCTGCGCAATTTACCAAAACCATCTTTAATGGCTTGGGGTGTCATTGACTGAAGCCACAGGCGTTCGACTTTTTGAGTTGCTTTGGTGTGTTGTGCAATCAGGCGAAAAATTAGTTCGCCCTCTCGTCCCGCGTCACAAGCATTGATCAAACGATCGATGTCTTTGCGTTTGATCAGTTTTTGTAAAACTTTTAAGCGCGCCTCTGTCTTGGCAATCGGACGAAGGTCAAAGTAGGGCGGAATAACTGGTAAGTTAGCAAACGACCATTTACCTCTTTTGACTTCATGGGTATCGGGGGCTGCTATTTCAAGAAGGTGTCCAACAGCAGAAGAAACCACAAATTGATCACTTTCAAAGTAATCCTCGTGTTTTGTGAATCCGCCAAGTGCGCGAGCAATGTCTGCCGCAACCGATGGTTTTTCGGCAATGATTAAGGCCTTAAAAGGTCCAGTTTGAGCAGTTGTTTTTGCCACGTGACAGCTTCCCCGATGGGTCTAATTAAATGAATTTCCTTTTTTCATTATTAACCGATAAATGGAAAAGAAGGAAATAATTAAGAAAACCCATATCAATGACCAGTCATTAATACTTGATAAATATGAGTTATTTTTCAAAAAACCTTAATTCTTCAAATATATCCCCGGGACCTCCCACCAGCTTTGCGCCCTCCTTAATGAGTTGGTGACACCCCATCGATTGGGGTTGGTGGATTGAGTTTGGAATGGCAAACACCTCGCGCCCCAGATCATTGGCATATTTTGCGGTTGTGAGAGAGCCTGAGCGAATGGCTGCCTCAACCACCAATATCCCCAATGACAGCGCGGCAATCAGCCTATTTCTTTGTCTAAAAAAGTGCGGCTTGACGATGGAGCCCGGAGGATATTCAGAAATCAGCAAGCCTTGACGGGCGATTGTTTTGAATAAATCCTGATTTTTCCGAGGGTAGCACCGATCTAAGCTGGTGCCACAAACGGCTATGGTTGATAGCAGCGGCCTGGCCTGCAGGGCTCCTAAGTGGGCTGCCGAGTCGATTCCTTCGGCCAGCCCAGATATGATGAGCAGCCCTTGATCAACCATGGCGCTTGCAAAATAAGAGGCAGTTGCCACACCTTCTTTGGAGGCTTGTCGAGAGCCAACAATGCCAAGGCTGGGTATTTTTAATGCCTCAAGATTTCCCAGGCAGTAAATTTCTTGAGGAGCATCAGGCAAATCTAGCAATCTGCTTGGATAATAGGTGTGCGATTGTTTAACAGCGATAATTGAGTTCATAGACAAGGAGTCTATGAATTAAGATTGAGTTAACTATCAGATAACCATGAACTAATTTGTAAGAATATTCTGAAATGGCTGCATTACCTATTCTTTGTTATCCAGACCCCCGCTTACACACGGTTGCAAAACCAGTTGTGGCGGTGAATGATGCTGTCCGTCAATTGGTGGCTGATATGGCTCAAACCATGTACGAAGCCCCCGGTATTGGATTGGCTGCTACTCAGGTGGATGTTCATCAACAGGTGATCGTGATTGATCTGTCCGATGAGAGAGACCAGCTGCAGGCGTTCATTAATCCGGAAATTATTTGGAGCAGTGAAGAAAAGAAAGTTTGGCAAGAGGGGTGTTTGTCTGTGCCAGATTTTTTTGATGAGGTCTTGCGTCCTTCCGAGATAAAAGTTCGCGCATTAAATTTAGATGGAAAATCATTTGAAATACATGCTGATGGATTGTTGGCAGTTTGTATCCAACATGAAATGGACCACCTCAAGGGCAAGGTGTTTGTTGAGTATTTGTCACCATTAAAGCGAATGAGAATTGCTGGCAAGCTGAAAAAGAAAACAAAAGCAGGCGCTCTCTGATGTTGAAGGTTGTCTTTGCAGGAACCCCTGAATTTGCAAGAATTGCCTTGGAGGCGATTGTTCATGAGGGTCACGAAGTGGTCATGGTGATGACGCAGCCCGATAGGCCTGCAGGTCGTGGACTACAGCTACAGGCTAGCCCAGTCAAGCAACTTGCTTTAGAAAAAAATATTCCGGTGATGCAGCCGACTTCACTCAAAGTAACTGGCCCCCATGGCGATGAAGCGCGAGAAGCTTTAAGTCGTTTACAAAACTTAGACTTTGATGTGATGGTGGTGGCTGCTTATGGCTTGATTCTGCCCCAAGAGGTCTTTGCTATTGCAGAGCAAGACGGTCGGGCCGGGTGTCTGAATATCCACGCCTCTTTATTGCCGCGCTGGCGCGGCGCCGCCCCGATTCACAGAGCCATTGAGGCTGGTGATCTTGAGACCGGCATTGCAATCATGCAAATGGATTTGGGCTTGGATACGGGCGCGGTGATTGCGATGAACAAGATCCCGATTGGTGCGAATGAAACAACTGCAACACTACATGATTCATTGGCAAAGATGGGCGCGCAGATGCTTGTAGAAACTTTGAATCGATTTTTACAAGAGCGAAGTTTGAAGTCTGAGCCTCAGACACATGAAGGCATTACGTACGCTCACAAGATCATGAAGGATGAAGCAAAGATTGATTGGCAGAAAGATGCCAAGGCAATAGATTTAAAAATTAGGGCATTCAATCCTTTTCCTGGAGCAATCCTGCTGGACGGAGAGTCTGTTATCAAAGTTTGGCATAGCTCCCTAATAGATGATCAGCTGCAGAGTGAGGCAGGAAAGATCATTAACATCACTCAAGATGGCGTGCAGCTGGCTTGTGGAAAAGGCAGCCTTTTATTGACTGAATTACAAAGAGCTGGCGGCAAAAAAATGTCAGCGTCACAGCTTGCCCAGACCTTGGGCTGGAAGCCCGGCCAAGTGCTGAATTAACAACCCCAAGCGATAATCAACAATTAAGACGGGGTATGCTAGTGAAGTGCATTGATTTTAGAATTTCTAAATCTGTTTTCAAGAAGGATTTTAAAGATGTTTAATTGGTTCAAGACAGCCGTATTAATGGCCGGCATCACGGGTCTATTCGTCGTCGTTGGCGGAATGATTGGCGGCGAGCAGGGAATGTTGATGGCCTTGCTTTTGGCTTTTGGTATGAACTTCTTTAGCTATTGGTTTTCAGACAAAATGGTCTTGAAGATGATGAATGCCAAAGAGGTTGATGAGGTGACGGCCCCTCATTTTTATCGAATGGTTCGTGAGCTTGCCCAAAAAGCTGAGCTACCAATGCCAAAGGTGTATTTGATTGAAGAAGATTCACCAAATGCTTTTGCGACAGGTCGCAATCCTCAGCACTCGGCTGTTGCTGCAACCACAGGTATCTTGAGGGTGTTGTCTGAGAGAGAAATCCGCGGGGTGATGGCGCATGAGTTGGCGCACATCAAGAATCGCGATATTTTGATTTCAACTATTTCAGCCACAATGGCCGGCGCATTGTCTGCACTCGCAAACTTTGCCATGTTTTTTGGCGGCAGAAACTCTGATGGTCGCCCAGGCAATCCTATTGCCAGCATCTTGGTGGCAATCTTGGCACCTTTGGCGGCCAGCTTAATTCAAATGGCGATTTCTCGTGCTCGAGAATACGAAGCTGATCGAGGAGGTGCAGAAATTTGCAATGATCCAGAGGCTCTTGCCATGGCACTAGAAAAGATTCATCAAGTTGCCAGCGGCCGACATTTTGATGCTGTTGAAAGACATCCTGAAACTGCTCAAATGATGATCATGAGCCCTCTTGCCGGCGGAGGTTTGGCGGGTTTGTTTTCAACCCATCCACCAACAGAAGAGCGAGTTGCTCGTTTGATGCAAATGGCAAGAACTGGAACGTACCCTGGCTGATAACAAGCAACAAGGTACCAGCCTTTCAAAAGCACTTTTTGCATCAGCCAAGGTATTGCAGGATGTTCAAAACGGGACCTCACTGACTCTCGCTCTTCAGGGCGTATCACCAGACCTAAGACCCGCCGTTCAGAGCATTGCTTTTCAAGCGCTTAGAAGAGGGTTTTGGGCTCAGGAAGTTTTAAATCAATATGTTCAAAAAACTCCGCCCGGCTTAACTCTTTATTTGTTGTGGGCGGCGATTGCTTTGTTGCCAGAAAAAAATACCGAGCCCATGTATGCCACACATACATTGGTGAATGAGGCGGTGAATGCAACCAGCTTGGACAGCAATCTTGGCTTTGCCAGGGGATTGATCAATGCCGTACTGCGCAGAGCTCTCAGAAATGAAAAGCTTTATCAAGAAATACCCGAAGAGCAACACCCCTCTTATCCAGAGTGGTGGACAAGAAAATTAAAGTACGCTTACCCAGAACAGCATCTGAATATTCTTGCTACATCAAAAGAGAAGCCGCCATTAACGCTGCGCTTAAATCATCGATTCCTCAAGGATGAAGCAGGCGTTCAAAAATACTTAGATGATTTAAGTAAGGGCGGCATTGAATATCAATTGATTGATGCGGTTGGCGGTCAAAAGTTATCAAGCGCAATTGAGCTAAAAAATCCAATACCTGTCTCGCAGATTCCCGGATTTTTTGATGGAGCTTGCTCAGTTCAGGATGCTGGCGCACAGGTGGCAGCGGAGTTGCTGAAACTTACGCCAGGACAAAGAGTGCTTGATGCATGCGCAGCACCTGGCGGTAAAGCCGCACATTTTTTAGAGAAGTACGATATTCACTTAGATGCTCTAGAGATCGATTCATTAAGAGCAAAAAGAATCGAAGAAAACTTTAGCCGTTTAAAGCTTAACGGTGGTCATATCATCATTGGCGATGCATCAACCCCAAAGGAATGGTTTGGCGGTGAGTTATATGATGCGATTGTGGCGGACGTGCCATGCTCCGCCTCAGGAATTGTGCGACGACATCCCGACATCACCTATTTGCGCCAAGAGGGTGACATCAAAAATCTGCAGGTTGCACAACGAAAAATCCTCACATCTCTTTGGAGCATGTTAAAGCCAGGCGGTAAGTTACTATATGTCACTTGCTCAGTATTTCCAGATGAGGGAGAGCTGCAAGCTAAGTGGTGGCTTAATGCCATGCCAGATGCAGTCAGATTGAAGGCTCCTGGACAGCTTTTGCCATCAAAGCAGCACGATGGATTTTTTTATGCGCTTTTTGAAAAATGAAAGCTTCAGATTAACAATAAGCATGCGCCAACTATTGAATTGGATTGCTAAGATTTTCTTCTTGACCGCAACGGTCAGCTTTGCGCACGCCAATGACATTAGCTTTAGCAATGTTAGTTTGACCCCGCTTGAAAAATCATGGGCTTTGAATGCCGATGTTCAATTAGAGCTCAGCCCCGCACTTGAGCAATTGGTTAACAAGGGGGTGACGCTTCATTTTGTGACCGAGTTTCAATTAACTAAAAAAAGATGGTATTGGTTGGACAATAAGATAGTAGATGTCCAGCGAGTTTCTAAAATATCTTATCAAGCCCTTACCAATCAATACCGAGTGACACTGGGCACTTTTAGTTTGACTGCTGCCACATTAAAGCAAGCATTGGCTGCGGTAAAAACTACTGAGAGCTGGGCGGTGATTGATTCGACTGCGGTTGAGTTAAATCAACCATATCAAGCTGCTGTCCGAATGCGCTTAGACACCAATCAATTGGCAAAGCCTTTTCAGGTGAACGCCATCAATTCTAAGTCTTGGAATTTGCAAAGTGATTGGCACCGCTTTGATTTTGTACCTATGGCACAAGTACCAACGGCACAGCCAGCCTCGCAATCGCCAGGAGCTCAGCCATGATGAGATTATTGGCCAAGCCCTTTTTAATTGGGGTTGTAGTATTTTTGGCGTTGATTTTATTGTTGCTGTTGGCCTTTGCATCGGCCAACACATCCTTCTTCGACCAATATTTTGCTTTGCTGTTTGCCGCCAATGTATTGATTGGCGTTTTATTTTTACTTGTGATTATTGCCCTGATTTTTAATTTGGCCATGCGCTTGCGCCAAAAGTATTTTGGCTCAAGATTGATTGCAAAGTTAGCGATGTTTTTTGCCTTGGTTGGAGTGCTGCCGGGTGCGATTCTTTACGGTGTTTCTTTGCAGTTTGTATCGCGCAGCATTGAGTCATGGTTTGACGTTAAGGTCGAGCGCGCCCTGGAAGCCGGCCTGCAATTGGGTAGAACATCAATTGAGATTTCGCGTACTGATTTGTTGAGCAAGGGCCGAGAGATTGCGAATCAAATCCAATCAACCTCACGCGCTTCAGGCGAAGGAGCTCTAACATTATTGTTGTCAAGGCAGCGCGATCAAAACAGTCTTGAAGAAATTACCTTGTTTGGTCTGGGCTCTAAGGTTGTGGCCAGCGCAGGCTTTAGTTTAAATTCCGCTGTCTCTGAGATGTCACAAGCTGACAAGTTGCAACAAGCAAAGTCATTGGGATATTTCGCGCAGATTGATGAGCCAAACCCTGACCTTTCAAAAAAGACTTACACCATTAAATTGTTAATACCAATTGACAATGTTTCTGGAGGCAGTTTGGGCGGATTTAATTTACGATCTCAGTCGGAAGACAGGTACTTGCTGCTGGTTAAAAATATGCCAGAAAGCCTGAGCAATAATGCCTTGGCTGTTCAAAGTGCTTATATTGAGTATCAAGAGAAAGCGCTTGGCCGTTCAGGTTTACGAAAAATGTATATCGGCACCCTGACGATCACTTTATTTTTAGCGTTATTCATTGCAATGGCCTTGGCTTTACTGTTGGGTCGTCAGTTGGCCACGCCTTTGATCATGTTGCTTAAAGGCACCAAGGCGGTTGCAGAGGGGGATCTTTCTCCTAAGCCAGAATTAAACACAGGGGATGAGCTTGGATTGTTGACTAAGCAATTCAATGTGATGACCAGGCAGTTGTTAGAAGCAAGAAATTTGCTAGAAGATTCAAAAACCTTTTCAGAAAGTGTTTTATCTAATTTAACCGCTGGTGTTTGTGTTCTAGATGCGCAATTCAAATTAGTGGTTTCGAATGCGGGCGCCTCTAGAATTTTTGGAACCCCATTAGATGAGCTGATTGGCAAGAGTTTGGGCGGTATTCCACGCTTGCAAGAGTTTGAGGCCGCAATCAAAGATGCATTCAGTGCCCATGAGATTTCTAGTGATGAGTATAGTGATCATTGGCAAAAACAAATCATTTTGGATGCATCAAGTCACATAGATTCGCAGCACGACCACGGCATCACTTTATTGGTTCGTGGTACACATTTGCCAAGCGGTCTGTTCATTGTGGTGTTTGATGATATTTCAGAGGTGATCACGGCTCAGCGCTCTATTGCTTGGGGTGATGTGGCAAGACGCTTGGCTCATGAAATCAAGAATCCTTTAACGCCCATTCAATTGTCTGCTGAAAGAATTCAGCTGAAGTTAAAAGATCATTTAGATCCGCAGCAGCAAGAATTCCTTGAGCGCAGCACCACCACGATCATCGCTCAAGTTGAAGCAATGAAACAAATGGTGAACGACTTCAGAGATTTTGCCAAAACTCCCGAAGCGCAGTTACAAGAGTTATCAATCAATGATTTGGTGCTTGATGTCTTGGGTTTGTATGGCGGCACCCCAGTGCGCATAGATCTTGACCAGGCGTGTCCAATGATCATGGCTGATGCGATGCAAATTCGTCAGGTGATTCATAACTTGATTCAAAATGGCCTTGATTCAAGTGTTGAAGCTAACAAAGGCGACTTTTCAATTTTAGTGAAAACAGAATTCTTGCCTTATCCAGATTCAAATGAAATTGATAAAGTTGGCAAAGGCATTGTTAAGTTGAGTATTTTGGATGCGGGAACAGGTTTTGCCCCAAGAATTCTAAGTCGTGCTTTTGAGCCCTATGTGACCACAAAGCCAAAGGGAACCGGCTTGGGCCTTGCCACCGTTAAGAAAATAGTGGATGAGCATGGCGCAAGAATTGAATTACGTAATCGCATGGAAGACAATCAGCTTATTGGTGCTGAGGTGTCTATTTATTTCAATCAACTGGTAAAGCAAAGTTAGTTATGGCAAGTATCTTAGTTGTTGACGACGAGATGGGCATCAGAGAGCTCCTCAATGAAATCCTAACGGATGAGGGGCACTCTGTGATTTCTGCGCAGAATGCAGATGAAGCCAGAAAGGCCCGAGAAAATCTTGAGCCCGATTTAGTTCTTTTAGACATTTGGATGCCCGATGTGGACGGCGTGACTCTTTTAAAAGAGTGGGCCAACAATGGTCAATTGACCATGCCGGTGGTGATGATGTCAGGGCATGCCACGATTGACACAGCAGTGGAGGCCACCAGAATTGGTGCGGTTAATTTTTTAGAAAAACCAATTGCACTACAAAAGTTATTAAAAACAGTTGAGCAAGCTTTACTCAGGGCGCCACCCAAAGACTTGTTTGTTGTTGAAACCAAAACAACTGACATCAAGGCCAATGGATCTGTACAAGTCACTAGCAGGATTGAGGAATTTATTGTTGAAGAAGTTGAGGCCAACCAAGCTGAATTCAACCTAAGTTACATTGATCTGCCATTAAGAGAAGCAAGAGATTTATTCGAAAAAGCTTATTTTGAATACCATCTCAATCAAGCTTCAGGCAGCATGACACGCGTTGCCGAAAAGACTGGTCTAGAGAGAACGCACCTTTACAGAAAACTGAAAGCTTTAGGTATTGATGTTGGCAATTACAAAGGTGAGTAGTTAGTGCTTCGCCAAAGAATTTTTTGCGCATGACTTTCATGAAGATTAAACATTTGCTGTCGCCAAAGATTTTTTTATCCTTGGTGACAGTTTTCTTTGCCTCTTTGGCAAATGCTCAGCAAGCCACAGTGGTGGTTGCTGCGAACATGAAGCCAGCCATGGATGAGATTTACCAACAATACAAAATGGCGGGCGGGCAAGACCTCAGAATCATTTATGGGTCATCGGGCAATCTTGCTCGTCAAATCCAACAGGGCGCACCATTTAACTTATTTGTGTCTGCCGACGAGAGTTTTCCAATGGCTTTACATCGCCAAGGCTTGACCGTCGATGAAGGAAAGGTTTATGCCATTGGCCGCTTAGCATTGATTGCACATAACTCAAAGAAGTTGAAGCTAAGCTTAAATCCGGAAGAATTAAAAAAGCTGATCAATCAAACCAATAAGATTGCCATAGCAAAGCCTGAGTCAGCGCCCTACGGAAAGGCTGCAATACAGTTTTTGAACAACATGAAACTTGATGAGTTAGCCAAAACCAAGATTGTTTTTGCCGAGAGTGTTTCATCTGTGGCCATGTTTGTGAACAGTGGGTCTGCAGGATTGGGATTGACTGCTTATTCTTTGGCTAAATCTAAAGAAGTGATGCAGTTCACGGATCACCTTTTAATACCTGAGAACCTCCATGAGCCAATCAAGCAAAGGATGGTTTTGTTAAAGAACCCCCCTAAGGCAATCGTGGATTTTTATGCCCATCTGCAAAGCGCCAAAGCAAAAGATGTTCTTCGGACCCATGGATACTCAAGCCCTTAAGCTGGGCCTGCGGTTTGGGGTAAAAAGCCTTTTATAGTACAATTCTCGATTCTTGGCCTGGTAGCTCAGTCGGTAGAGCAGAGGATTGAAAATCCTTGTGTCGGTGGTTCGATTCCGCCCCGGGCCACCAAGAATTTAAATAGCCCACTTGTTGGGCTATTTTCATTTGGTCTGGCGGATGAGGTTCCGTTAGTTAGGATCACAAGCCCATTAAAATTGACCAATGAAATTAAC
>CAMBJN010000024.1 GCA_945867755.1 Polynucleobacter meluiroseus | reverse complement strand
GAAGGCCCAAGATTTAGTCGTCCGTTGAGAGATGAGCATGCTGTTAATAATTTAAGGCCCGCCGATCTTAATCAATTGAAGTATGTGTTTGATGCCGTATCTGAAATTAGAAAGGCGCTCACTCAAAATGGTCAACAAAGAGTTCCTCTGATTGGTTTTTCAGGAAGCCCGTGGACTTTGGCCTGTTACATGGTTGAAGGCTCGGGATCATCTGATTTTAAAAATACAAAAGAAATGTTGTATCAAAGACCCGACTTAATGAAAAAGGTTTTAGATGCAAACACACAATCAGTCGCTGATTATTTAACTGCGCAGGTAGATGCGGGTGCGCAGGCATTGATGATTTTTGATACTTGGGGCGGTTTATTGCCAGATGGTTGGTATCAAAAAACCTCTTTAGCAAGCATGAAAGCCGCGATTGATTTGTTGCCAAGACAAAAAGACGGCCAACGAATTCCAATTTTAGTATTCACCAAGGGTGGCGGAATTTGGTTAGAAGATATCGCCCATTCTGGCGCAGATGTCATCGGGCTAGACTGGACAGCATCGGTTGCAAAGTCACGCAAGCGTTTACTTGCAAATAACACCCCGCTGGCCCTTCAAGGAAATTTTGACCCTTTGGCCCTATTTTCAAGCCCCGATCAAATTAGCTCAGAAGCTAAGAGAATTTTGGATGAATTGGCAGCAGCCCCCGCCTTGGCTGAAAATCTTCACCCATTAGATGGCCACGTCTTTAATTTAGGCCATGGAATATCGCAGTTCACAAACCCAGAACATGTTATCGCTCTAACGGAGACCGTGGTAAGTCACTCAAAAGTGCTTAGAAATAAGTAAAAATAAGCATGTGAGCGGTAACTTATGCACAGGCATCTTGTGGCATAAAAACTTATAATTCCGCTCCCAATAATCGCCCCGAGAGCCAAATTAAATTCTGTAAGTCATTAATTTATATGGACTTTTATTGACAGCGGATTCTAATAAAAATATATAAAAAGAGTGGCCTATTTTGAAATGCTGGGATAATTAGTCAGTTATCCACAAGGTTTTCCACAGACAAAATAACACTTTTTAAAAACCCAATAAGCGCAATGCTCTTCATGATGGACTTAAAGTAAAACATGAGCTTTGATGATAAAAGCCAAGAAAAAATAATTGTTCAGGTGGCCATAGATAGCCCCTTGAATCAGTTGTTTGACTACGCTTGGAGCAAAGATTTTGTCGCTGAGCCTAAAAAGGGACAGATAGTCCAGGTAAGTTTTGGAAGACAAGAATGTGTCGGTGTTGTGATGCGGATCATGGATAAAACCGAATATGACCCAGCAAAACTGAAAAGAATTCAAGCATTAGCACCACTGCCCCCAATATCAGGCGATGTTGTTGCTATGGCAGAGTTTGCAGCAACTTATTACCAAAGACCCGTTGGTGAAGTATTGATTCCATCAATACCCAAAATGTGGAGACAAAAAAATAAATGGGAATTGCTTGGCAAAGAAAAAAAGGTAAGTAAAGCAAGTGATGCAGTAAAAAACACAAAAGCAAAAACAGAGGATGAAATCAGCCTGAATAAAGAGCAATTGTTCATAGTAGAAAAACTCTGGAAGCAAAGCATCAGTAAAAAATTCAGTTGCAATTTACTGCAAGGCGTTACGGGGAGCGGCAAAACCCTGACCTATTTGAATTGGTTAAAAAAGATCTTAGACGATGGCGAGTCGCAAGTCATGATCATGGTGCCTGAAATCAACTTAACACCTCAATTAGAGGCGTCTGTTGAGCAAGCATTTCCAGGAAAAAAACTTGTGGTGATGCATAGCGGCATAACTGATAGAACGCGAGCTGATAACTGGGAAAAAGCGCATTTGGGAAAAGCGCAAATTATTCTTGGCACCCGCATGGCAATAGCAACGTCTGCACCAAATTTAAAAGCCATCGTGGTAGATGAAGAGCATGATTTATCTTATAAGCAGCAAGAAGGAGTGAGATATTCAGCAAGGGATCTTGCGGTCTGGCGAGGAAAAAAACTTAACATCCCTGTTGTGTTGGCATCCGCAACCCCCAGCTTAGAAACATGGTTTCATGCACAAGAAAAAAGATATGAAACTCTAAGTCTCAAGGAGCGTGCAGCAAAAAATGCACAGCCACCATTGATTCAAATCTTAGATTTAAAGCAAGAGCAAAAAGCTGGCAGAAAAAATGAGCATGGAATCAGCGAGCACCTCTTAAATGAGCTACATAAAAATATCGAGCAAGGGCGTCAAAGCATCATTTATATCAATCGCAGAGGCTACTCCCCTGTGCTTAATTGCCAAGCATGCGGATGGTTATCAGATTGCGTGAAATGTTCTGCACACATGGTATTGCACAAAATAACAGATCAAAAAAAGAACTTGTGCTGTCATCATTGCGGTGTAATGAAGCTTGTGCCAAAGGCATGCCCCGAGTGCGGAAACACAGATCTGAGCCCATTGGGCAAAGGAACTCAGAAGATAGAAGAGTTTTTGTCAGAAAAATTTCCTAAAGCAAAAATATTGCGTATCGATGCCGATACAACCAGAAAAAAGGGCAGCGCTGAAAGCTTGTTCACTGAAATACATGAAGGTAACTCTGACATCATCGTCGGTACTCAAATGATTGCAAAAGGACATGACTATAAATCCGTGTCGCTCGTTGGAGTCATAGATGCTGATGCGAGTCTTTTCTCGCAGGACTTTAGGGCCTCAGAAAGATTATTTGCTCAACTTATGCAGGTTGCCGGTAGAGCGGGTCGCAGCGAAGATGCAGGTGAATCAAAAGTGATCATTCAAACCAACTACCCTGAAGCGGTAGCGTACAAGCACTTAAAAAATGCTGATGTTGATGGTTTTTTAGAAGAATTAAAAAATGAAAGACAGTTGGTTGGTTTGCCACCATTTTCATATCAAGCCTTAGTGCACGGTGAGCATAAAACTTTAGCTCAAGCCATGGATATGCTGAAAGATGCTGCACAGTTAGCCAAAGCAGACAAAATTTGGCCAGCCAACGTCATGCTAAGCGATGTGATCCCTCGGGCAATGGTAAGAATTGCTGGTAAAGAGCGAGCTCAAATGTTGGTTGAATCTGAGGGTCGGCAGGACTTGCAAAAAAGCATTGAGATTTTGCAGCACTACTTAACCGAGGCACACCCCAAAAGAAAAGGGGTCGGCTGGTATATCGAGCGCGACCCCATTAGCATCTAAAGAAAATCTAATTTAAGCGTATTCAGAGATCGGTACGCAAGTACAAAATAGATTTCTATCGCCATACACGTTGTCTGCTCTACCAACAGGAGGCCAATACTTATTCTTGCGTAAGCGACCCACTGGATAAGCCGCTTCTTCTCTCGTGTACGGCCTATTCCACTCATTGGCCAAAATTACTTCGGCAGTATGAGGCGCATTTTTAAGCGGATTATTTTCCTTATCAAATGAACCATTCGTTACTTTGCTGATTTCATCTGCAATAGCAACCATGGCTTCAATGAAACGATCGAGTTCGAATTTTGATTCACTTTCAGTTGGCTCAATCATCAAAGTTCCCGGAACAGGAAAGCTCATGGTCGGGGCGTGGAATCCATAGTCCATCAAGCGCTTGGCAACATCCTCGTTACTAATACCAGAATCTTTTTGCTGAGGACGCAAGTCCAAAATGCACTCGTGAGCCACCAACCCTTTGTTGCCTTTGTATAAAACTGGATAAAAGTTCTCAAGTTTTTTGGCAACATAGTTGGCTGAAACAATGGCTGTCTCTGTCGCTTTGGTAAGACCGGCGGCGCCCATCATTGCGACATACATCCAAGAAATAGGTAGGATCGACGCAGAACCAAACGGAGCCGCGCTGATTCTCATCCACTCCAAGTCATTCCATTTTGAGGCAGTACCCGCTGTGTAAGAGCACGGTAAAAACTTGGCAAGGTGTGAACGAACTGCTACAGGTCCTACACCAGGGCCGCCACCGCCATGAGGAATGCAGAAAGTTTTATGTAAATTAAGGTGGCTAACGTCACCGCCAAAGTGGCCGGGCGCAGCAGTACCAACCAAAGCATTCATGTTGGCGCCGTCAATATAAACTTGGCCGCCATGCTGGTGAATGATTTCACATAACTCTTGAACGCCCGCCTCAAATACACCGTGAGTACTTGGATAAGTGATCATGATGGCGGCAAGATTCTTGGAGTGCTCTTCGGCTTTGTTTTTCAAGTCAACTAAATCAACGTTACCGTTGGTGTCGCAGCTAACAACGATCACTTCCATGCCGGCCATTTGGGCTGAGGCAGGATTTGTGCCGTGTGCAGATGAAGGTATTAAGCAAATATTGCGATGCCCTTCCCCGCGTGACTCATGGTAGGCGCGAATCACCAGTAGACCCGCATACTCTCCTTGTGAACCAGCATTTGGTTGTAAAGAAACAGCATCGTAGCCGGTAGCAGCACACATCATGCGCTCCGTGTCTTCAATCAGCTTTGCATATCCGGCCCATTGTGTTTCAGGTGCAAGCGGGTGAATTTGTGAAAAGCTAGGCCATGTCACTGGGAGCATTTCGCTGGTAGCGTTTAACTTCATCGTGCAAGAACCCAGTGGAATCATAGTTCTATCAAGCGCCAAATCTTTATCAGCCAAGCTTCTTAAATAACGAAGCATTTCATGCTCAGAGTGATAGCGATTGAATGTTGGATGTGTTAAATAAGCACTATTGCGAATCAATGAATTTGGAACTGCGCTTGAAACTGATTGATCGATGGCATCAATATTTAGCTCACCTTTGCCGCCGAAAATAGTCCACAACATTTGCAGTTCTTTTCTGCCAGTTGTCTCATCAATGGCTACGCCAACGTGCTCTGAATCAATCATTCTCAAATTACAAGAATGTTGTTGAGCGACTTCGTGAATTTTATTTGCATTAGCAGTCTTAATGGTGAGAGTGTCAAACCAATGTGAGTTGACGACTTCAAGCCTAAGTTGTTTGAGAGCTAAAGCCAAGATGCTGGTTTGGCGATGAACACGCAAGGCGATTCTTTTTAGACCATCTGGCCCGTGATAAACCGCGTACATGCTTGCCATCACCGCAAGCAACACTTGCGCTGTACAAATATTGGATGTGGCTTTTTCACGTCTAATGTGCTGTTCTCTGGTTTGAAGAGCAAGGCGATATGCAGAATTACCCTGAGCATCAATTGTTACGCCCACCAAGCGGCCCGGCATGCTTCTCTTAAAAGCATCCTTTGTTGCAAGATAGCCGGCGGAAGGGCCGCCAAAACCCATGGGCACACCAAAGCGTTGAGCGCTACCAACCGCAACATCGGCGCCCCACTCTCCCGGCGGAGTGAGCAATGTCAAAGCCAATAAATCGGCTGCGGCAATTAATAAGCCGCCTTTGCTATGAACTGCCTCCGCAATAGCAAGATATTTTTCTTTTTCTAAAAGTGAGCCATCAACACCAGGGTATTGAAGTAAAACGGCGAAGGCATCAGTTTTTAATGCATCTTCATCAGAGCCAATCACAAGCTGAATGTTTAATGGTTTTGCTCTTGTTTTAATGACGGCCAATGTTTGTGGCAATACATCCTTGCTCACAAAGAAAGTCATCGACTTTGATTTGCAAGTTCGAAGCGCCAAAGTCATAGCCTCTGCGGCCGCAGTGCCCTCATCGAGCATAGAGGCGTTGGCAATATCCATGCCTGTTAAATCAATTAACATTTGCTGAAAGTTAATGATTGCCTCTAAACGGCCTTGAGAAATTTCTGGTTGATAAGGCGTATAAGCCGTATACCAAGCTGGATTTTCAAGAATATTTCTTTGAATAACGCCAGGGGTAATATTGTTGTAATAGCCCTGCCCAATGAATGATTTGAAAACTTTATTTTGATTGGCAATGCTAGCCAGCAATTCAAGGGCTTCGTTTTCCCCCTTGGCATTCGTGTAGTCACCCAAAGGTAGGGCCGACTTACTTCTGATGTTGCTTGGAATAACTGCATTGATCAGCTCATCCCGTTGATTAAATCCTAAAAATTTCAACATGGAGGATTCATCGCTGGCTGATGGGCCAATATGACGGCTTAAAAAGGCGTCATGATTTTCTAGTGTGGTCAGGGAACTTTTCATTATTTATGCACCAATGTTTTTTCCGTATGCTTCTGCTGAAAGAAGGCCATCAACTTTGCTGATGTCTGCCGGTTTAATTCTGAACAACCATGAACCATATGCGTCTGAGTTAACTGTTTCAGGTAAAGCAGTAGCCGCCTCATTGATGGCAATCACTTCGCCTGACAAAGGGGCATAAATATCACTGGCAGCCTTCACTGATTCAACCACGGCACAAGCGTCACCCGCTTTTAAAGAATTGCCAACATTTGGCAGCTCAAGAAAAACAATATCACCCAATGCTTCTTGAGCATGATCAGTAATTCCAACGGTGATTGAGCCATCAGATTCTTTGCGAACCCATTCATGAGATTCTGTGTAACGTAGGTCTTGAGGGATGTTCATAGTAGTTTCTCCAAAATTAAACCAAGGCTTTGCCATGGCGAACGAAAGGGGGCTTGACAACAACTGCATTTAATTCTTTATCACGAATAACAACTTTTACAACTTCACCAACTACAGTTGCTAGGGGAAGCTTGGCAAGCGCAATAGATTTTTGAAGCGATGGGCTGAATGTACCGCTGGTGATTTCGCCCTCACCTTTGCTTGATCTCACAATTTGATGAGCGCGCAACACACCTTTATCTTGAAGTATTAAGCCCAAGAAAACAAATTCCTGAGGCTTATTCTCTAGAGCAGATTTACCAATGAAATTACGCTCGCTTGAGCGATCAATGGTCCAAGAAAGACCAACATCCAAAGGATTTGTTTGATCATTCATGTCTTGGCCATATAAATTCATGCCCGCCTCTAAGCGAAGGGTATCTCGGGCACCCAAGCCTGCGGGCTGAGCTCCTTGGGTAATTAAAAGATCCCAAACAGCCACCGTATTGTTCAGGGGAACCAATAACTCAGCACCATCTTCACCGGTGTAACCAGTTCTTGCGATCATGATTTCTCCGAAAGGAGTTTGTTCGCATGAGGCATGAAAGTTTTTCAACTCAGACGCGGCATTGGCTAGTGATGGAATGGCTTTTTTAATTAATTCAAGTGCCTTAGGGCCCTGAACTGCAATCATGCCCTGTGGATTTTGATTGCCAACCAGATCGACTCTTCTCGGAACGAGATTTATATCTTGAAAGCCAGTCGCCTGTTTGTTCAACCATTCAAGATCTGTGTGAGCGGTTGCAGCATTGATTACTAAACGATAGTTGGGGTCTAGACGATAGACAATCAAATCATCAATAACGCCAGCTTCATCATTCAGCAAACATCCATAGAGAGCCTGCCCATTGTTTTTTAGTTTGTTGACGTTATTAGCAATAACTTTTTCTAAAAAAGCTTTTGCATCTTTTCCGATAACATCAACGGCTGCCATGTGGGATACATCAAATACCCCACAATTTGTTCGCGTGGCAATGTGCTCCTCAATTTGAGAGCCATAGTTAACCGGCATTTCCCATCCGCCGAAATCAACAAGCTTTGCTCCAGCCAGATGATGCGCGTCAAAAAGGATGGTACGTTTTAGATTTGTAGGGACAGCCGACATCCAAACTCCTTAAAGGAATTGATGCCCCCCTGTCCTGTTACCTGAGAGATTGAAGAGTTCAAACCATTTGTACTCTTTTAGCCCCTTCGGTGGGCAACTGAATGCCGCTCTCCAGAGTGTAATTATCGACGGTCCATTTGCCTGAGCGTTCATGGGCATTGCGCCTTCGGCGTTGGTAAAACCAAACTCTCCCATCGATGCAACATTGTACCCAAGCTGGAAAAAACCACCAAAAATATCATGCGCACAAATTTGGTGCATAAGTGGGATTTTTTGTGCACCAGAACATTCATAATTCGAGCATTAATAAAGGCCATCTAGGGGTGATAAATGGAAAACTTAAAGTCGGGGGTTGATGCCCTTTTCATCATGACTGGCGCCATTATGGTGCTAGCAATGCACGCGGGCTTTGCTTTTTTAGAGCTAGGAACTGTTCGTAAAAAGAACCAGGTGAATGCACTTGTCAAGATTTTGGTTGATTTTGCCGTCCCAACTATCGCATATTTCTTTATTGGTTACAGCATTGCCTACGGTTTAAATTTCTTCTCTACTGCTGAGGTTTTGGCTCAAAAAAGCGGCTATGAGTTGGTCAAATTTTTCTTTTTATTGACCTTTGCTGCGGCGATACCGGCGATCGTTTCTGGTGGTATCGCTGAGCGCGCGAAATTCAATCCCCAATTGATTGCGACATTTATTTTGGTGGGTTTTGTTTACCCCTTGTTTGAAGGTATGGTTTGGAATCAGCAATTTGGTTTTCAGGCATGGATAAAAGAATTAGCCGGTGAGGAGTTCCACGACTTTGCGGGCTCTGTGGTTGTTCATGCAGTGGGCGGCTGGATTGCTTTGCCCGCTATTATTTTATTGGGCGCGCGCCATGGGCGATATACCAAGGACGGCAGAATTTCCGCTCATCCACCATCAAGCATTCCATTTTTAGCCCTTGGTGCATGGGTGTTGGCGGTAGGTTGGTTTGGTTTCAATGTGATGAGCGCACAAACAGTTGATAAGCTGAGCGGTTTAGTTGCTATGAACTCATTGATGGCGATGGTTGGAGGAACTTTGGTTGCTTGGGCCGCTGGCAAGAATGACCCTGGCTTTAGCTATAACGGCCCTCTAGCCGGTCTTGTTGCTGTATGCGCCGGCTCAGATTTAATGCACCCAATGGGCGCCTTGGTGGTGGGTGGAATGGCTGGCGGTTTATTTGTGGTGATGTTCACTATGGTTCAAAATCGCTGGAAAATCGATGATGTGTTGGGCGTTTGGCCTCTTCATGGATTGTGTGGCGCGTTGGGCGGTATTGCCGCAGGCGTATTTGGACAAAAGGCTTTGGGCGGATTGGGCGGCGTGAGCTTTACAGCTCAATTAATTGGCACCGTCGCGGGAGTTGCATTTGCTGCAATTTCAGGTTTGATCGTGTATGGCATATTGAAAGCGGTTTTGGGCCTACGCATGTCTCAAGAAGATGAGTTCGCCGGAGCTGACTTATCTATTCATAAAATTACCTCAAGCCCTGACCGCGAATCTAGTATGTAATTTTTAGTTTGTTGAGATAATCGGAACTATGACTTTAAAAGTACTCATAGTTCCGGTTACGCCCTTTGAGCAAAATTGTTCAATTTTGATTTGTGAGAAAACGAATCAGGCCGCTATCGTAGATCCAGGCGGGGATCTTCCAAAAATACTGGATGCCTTAAAAGAGGCTGGCGCAATCCCAGAAAAAATCCTGTTAACTCATGGACACATTGATCACTGTGCTGGCGCAGCATCCTTGGCCCAAGATTTAGGCATTCAAATTGAGGGCCCCCATGAAGATGAGCGCTTTTGGATTGATCAGCTTCCTGAGCAAAGCAAGCGATTTGGATTCCCAATGGCGCAAGCATTTGAACCCAACAGGTGGTTGAAAGACGATGATGTTGTTACGGTCGGCCACGTTGAATTATTGGTCAAGCACTGCCCAGGCCATACCCCAGGCCATATTATTTTTTACGGCAAGGATGACCACTTGGCCATTGTTGGAGATGTATTGTTTGCTGGTTCTATTGGGCGCACGGACTTTCCTAGAGGAAATCATGCCGACTTAATAAGGTCTATTCGAGAAAAGCTTTTCCCTTTGGGTGATGACATTACCTTTATACCCGGTCACGGCCCAGCATCCACCTTTGGTGAAGAAAGAAAAAGCAATCCTTACGTGAGTGATATGGCTAATTAAGCCTTGGCAGAACCAGTGCGGTGGGTTCTGTTGTACAGGCAACTTGCACAGATCCAACGTTGCTTTCGATTGCTTGTAGGAATCCATGTGCCACCCTCTAGAGGCTTTTCTCTGCTGCAGGAAGAGCAAAACTTCATGACTCTTGTGTTGCTTTCCAGTGTGCTTGGCGGGGTTGACATATAGACTTCTCTTAAAGATTCAAGCTACTATTTTAACGGCTTTTTGAAAAACGCCCTTTAAGGGCCGTTTTAGGGCTTTTTAGCTTAGAACGATTTTGATTGAATCGGCTGTTTTGTTGCCATCAAAATCCAACCAGCATTTCTTTTCCGTGTCGTAAAGTTTGCACTTCTTGGCAGTGTCAAAATACCAAGCCCAAGAAAACTTTTGAATAATGATTCTTTCTGGAAGCATATTTTCAAGTTTTGCTTGAGCCTCTTTAAGCTTGTAAAGAGGTACGCTCATGTCAACGTGGTGAGCTGTGTGCTCCATGATGTGATGCATCCATGCACCCCATTTGAATGGGAAAACTAAATGCACAGTTGTAGAAACAAAAGGCTGAGCTCTTAGCCACTCAGATTTATCTGAGTACCAAGAAACGCTTGGATGGGTGTGATGAACATACACAACAAATCCAATCATGGCATTCCAGAAAATATAAGGAATTAAAAATCCCGTGATCAACGTAAGCAGTATGGATTGATTGGTTTGAATGGCAGCGATAACTAAAGCGCCAATCCATATAATTCCAAAGGTTGAAACTAAAATGTTGTCCCATAAGAAGGCTGGGCGAGTTGCTGGCATGGCCTTCTTGCTTGGGAAGAACATTTTTTTCCACCAGATCTCAATGAGGTAATACAAGGCTGGACCCCAGCCGCTTCTATAGTGCCGCTCCAACGCTTTTTTAGCAGGAGTAAGCTTGTTATATTCTTCTAAAGATAAAGGCGCCCAAACAAAATCGAAACCCTTTAGATTTGTTTGTCCATGGTGAACCACGTTGTGACCAACTTCCCAAAGGCTGTAGGGAGTCAGCGATGGAAGAAACGCAAGACGTCCCAACACTTTATTGAGCCCACGGTGCGGCGTAAAGCTTTGATGACATGCATCGTGACCCAAAATAAAAATACGCCCAATCATGAAGCCAGAAAAAACAGCCAAAAGAATTTTTACAATAATTGACTCGAAATAAACAGTGCCGACAATGCCCGCAGTCAGAATCACCGTGTCAATGATTTGCAAGACTATCGCACGCATGACCTCGCGTTCAGTCAACGGCGTGAGCCAAGAGCGAATCAATTTTCTGTGGGGAATGGGTTGACCGACCGGAATCGGTTGATCAATAGTAGCTTCTGCAATATTCGCGGACATAACAACCTTTTTAAGGGCAAAATTCAAGAATGTCTTATTTTAGATGTTTTTCTGGATTTGAGTTTGATCTAGGTCTAATTGTGGGGGATTTGGGGTCTGGTGCGACCGACAGGAATCGAACCTGTATCGAGAGCTTCGGAAACTCTCATTCTATCCATTGAACTACGGTCGCGCCTCTAAGATTGTAAGGCTGAAGGTAATTATCCTCGCTATAATGCCTGCGAGCTAGATAAAAAGGAAAAGTGCAATGAGTGAAGAACACGGAAATTTGATTAAATCACCCAAGCAGTTAATTGTGATGGTTTTTGCGAGCTTTTTTGTGCCGCTGATCATCATCGCTTTTTTAATGAGTTATGTGGGCAACGGAAAAAAACCAGCTGAAAATGCTGATGCAGCGGCTGAATCTGCCAATCAACTGATTAAACCAGTTGCACTTTTAGACTTTAAGGACGCATCAGGTCCCAGAGTATTCAAATCCGGCGAAGAAATTTATAAACAAGCATGTGCTTCTTGTCACGCATCAGGCGCTGCCGGCGCTCCAAAATATGGCGATGTTGGCGGCTGGGGCGCTCGCCTTGGGCGTGGTTACGACAGCCTTATGAGTGCTGTTGTCAAAGGTAAAGGTGCAATGCCCGCCCGCGCCGGAACCAGTCCAAGCGATGTTTCTGACTATGAATTAGGAAGAGCAGTGGTCTACTTGGCAGCTTCAGCAGGCGGTAAATTTGCAGAGCCCAAGGCTCCAGCTCCAGAGGCGCCAAAACAAGCAGAGCCAAAGAAATAAAACGCAGCAATGATTTAAAAAGCCCCTAATCGGGGCTTTTTTTACGCCTATTTCTTTTCAATTAACTCACGATAGGCATCTTTTTTACTGATTCCCGTGATTTGAGAAATGATTTCAGAAAGCTCTTTGTGCCCTATTCTGCCGTTGATTGCAGAAATCCATTGAAGTGTAAGTTCATCAAAATCAGTGGGAGAGTTGCTGCGCGCAGCACCTTCTATGCCGAGAACATACTCACCCTGCCAATTTCCAATTGTTTTCATCCAGGCCGCCAAATCTCGAACTGTAATGACTTTAATTTCTTCAAAAATCTTACTCAGCTCTTTTGCAATCAGCATTCTTCGATCGCCATCCAGGTGGATGCTGATGGAGTTGAGCGTTGACTCTATGCGGTGCGGCGCTTCATAAAAGAAGGAGCTGATGTTTGATGTTGCTGCTACTTTGAGTAACTCGTCTCGTTGATTTGCTTTGGCAGGTAAAAAACCTAAAAACTGAAAGCCGCCATTGCCATGCCTTAAAAAATCCCCCGCCCCAGACACTGCAGCCGTAATTGCACTTGGGCCCGGTAGTGGGCAAACTTGGTAACCACCCCTTTTAATTTCCTCGCAAAGAATTGCCCCCGGATCTGATATGCCAGGAGTTCCTGCATCTGATATATAGGCCCAACGTTCACCGTTGCGTAGTTTTTCTAATAGATGTGCGCTTGCAGAAATTTCATTGTGTTCGTGCAAAGCATAAAGAGGCTTAGAAATGCCATATGCATTCAACAACATGGCGCTGTGCCGCTTGTCCTCGCAAGCAATGCCATCAACCTGACTCAATATGTGTAGTGCCCTTATTGTGATATCCGCTAAGTTTCCAATTGGCGTTGGGACAAGGTAAAGCGTTCCGGCAGGAAAACTTTGCCCGCGTGCAAATTTAAAAATATCCATACTTACTTCCTATTTGAGTAAAGTTGACTCAATTAAATGATGATGCATCAAAGATTCTGACAAGGCAATTTTGCCCAGTTCAAGGGTAATATATCTTTATAGAAATAAGTCTTGAGGGCATAATCTAGCTATGAGCAAAGAGATTAAAAATAATTTAGAGCAACGCGTCAAAAAACATTTTTTTGACAGTATTGAAACAAAGCAAAAAGCGGCAGAAACAATGCCTGAAGATATTGTTCGCGCGATTAATTTGATGCATCAGGCCTTGGCCTCTGAAAAGAAAATATT
>CAMBJN010000023.1 GCA_945867755.1 Polynucleobacter meluiroseus | reverse complement strand
TAACTTTTTGGTGATTGATCCAGATGAGTGCATTGATTGCGCTGTTTGCGTTCCAGAGTGTCCGGTCAACGCAATTTATGCCGAAGATGATGTGCCAGGTGATCAACAGTCTTACATCAAACTCAATGTTGAGCTTTCAGCCAAGTGGCCTTCAATCACAAAGTCAAAAGAAGGTTTAGCAGATGCAGATGACTGGAAAGATGTGAAAAATAAATCAAAAGAACTGATTCGCTAAAGCATCTCTTGAAAGATCCTGTGGCAGAAAAACAAGCACCCATTGAGACAGATGCAATTGTTATCGGCGCAGGACCGGTGGGTCTTTATCAAGTTTTTCAATTGGGCTTACTGGGCATCAAAGCACATGTGATCGATGCCCTGCCTCAGGCCGGCGGTCAATGCGTTGAACTCTATGCTGATAAGCCAATCTACGATATCCCCGGAATTCCTTTTTGCACCGGTCAAGATTTAATTGATCGCTTACAAGAACAAACCAAAGTTTTACAAACACCTTTTCATTTCAATCAAGAAGTGACGCTGGTAGAAAAACGTGCTGATGGCCGCTTTGATGTACAAACATCACAAGAAACATTCATCAGTAAAGTGATTGTTGTCTCTGCGGGTGTGGGCGCATTCAAACCCCGCAAATTGTCATTGCCTGACATTAACTTTCATGAAGGCAAGCAACTCTTTTATAAATTGGGTCAAGCCAAACTATATGCTGGCCAAGATGTGGTCATTAATGGTGGCGAAACTGCTGCCCTAGAGGCCGCCCTTACATTGGTTGGTATTGCCAAAAGTATCACCTTGGTTCACAGGCGCGATGTTTTTAAAGCCGAAGAGTCTTTGATTCAAGGTTTTCAAGACTTATGTGCCAAAGGTCTGATCAAGGTTCAACTCGGGCAAGCCACCAACTTCAAAGCAACTGCTGGAAAATTAAGCAGTCTAGAGGTCACGGACTTTAATGGTCAAACGCATGACCTGACATTAGACACCTTGCTTCCTTTGCTTGGCATATCGCCCAAGCTTGGACCAATTTCTGATTGGGGCATCGATTTAGAAAACAAACAGGTATTGGTAGACACAGAAAAGTTTCAAAGTAGCACGACTGGTATTTTTGCGGTGGGCGATATCAACACCTACCCTGGTAAAAAGAAATTGATCGTTTGTGGTTTTCATGAAGCAACCTTGGCTGCCTATGGTTGTGCTGCTCACATTTATCCAGGGCAGGTAATTCACCTGCAATACACAACCACATCACCCAAACTTCATGAAATTCTTGGCGTCACGCCACAAGCTTAGTCTTTAGACATTGCTCTCGATAGAATGATCACCGGTAGAAGACCTGCCAACACAATCGTCAACGCCGGCCAAGCTGCTTCAGCCAAACGCTCATCAGACGCTAGCTGATACGTCACAACTGCCAAGGTGTCAAAGTTAAACGGTCGCAGCACCAATGTCGCAGGTAATTCTTTCATGACATCGACAAATACCAGCAAGCCGGCCGTTAACAAACTGCGGCGCAAAAGCGGCAAATGAATTTTTCTCAATAATTCCCAGCGGCCAGATCCTAAGCTCATTGCGCTGGCATCCATGCTTGGTGTAATTTTGCTCAAGCCTGCTTCAACCGTTTGCAAACTAGAAGATAAAAAGCGAGTCAGATACGCATAGACCAAAACCACCACAGAGCCTGAGATCAACCAAGCAATATCAAGTTGCCCCAACAAAACCAAAATACCCACAGCTAAAACAGCTCCCGGTACGGCATAACCCAAACTGACCATGCGATTAACGATTTGCTGCAAGCCACCTTTGGCCAGTCTTGCGCTGTAGGCCAACCAAACCGCAATGGCAACAGCGCAAATCGCCGTGATGGTCGACAGAGTGATGGTATTGCCCAACCAACTCCAATAACGCTCATTCAAACTCTCGCCGCTTGAAATTGCCAAATACGCCATGATGATGACAGGCAAGATAAAACCAAATAGCAAAGGAAAGAAGCAAGCCAAGCTAGCCCAAACAGCTTTTCTGCCTTGAAGTCGCCAAGGTTTGATTTGTCTAAAGCGCTGACCTGAAGTGGCAAAACGCATTTTTCGACGACTTGCATGCTCTAGTAGTAGCAGTAAAAAAATGATGCCCAACAATGCTGCAGATAATTGCACGGCTGCCATGCGATCACCCATGCTCAACCAAGCCCTATAGATACCAGTGGTCATGGTTTGCACACCAAAATAAGACATGGCACCGTAATCAGCCACTGCTTCCATCAATGCCAAAGCGACCCCGGCCATGGTTGCTGGTCTTGCCATGGGCAAAGCGACTTGCCAAAATGCTCCCCAAGGGCCGGCACCCAGTGTTCGCGCCGCTTCAATTAAACGGGGGCTGCGCTCTAAAAAAGCTGTGCGGCATAAAAGGTAAACGTATGGGTATAAAGCCAGACTCAATACACAAATCGCCCCCCACAAAGATCTTGGTTCAGGGAACCAAGGCAAGCGATCAACGCCTAACAAATCTCGTAAGAATGTTTGAATAGGTCCTGAGAATTGAAAGACATCCGTGTAGGCATAAGCCATCACATACGTTGGCATGGCCAAGGGCAAAATCAAAGCCCACTCAAACAGCCGCTTGCCAGGAAACTCACAAGTGGCCACCAACCATGCAGTGATGATGCCCATGCTGGCAACCCCAACCGTCACCCCTAAAGCCAAGACCAAGGTGGTCCAAGCATACCCTAGCAATACCGTATTTATAAGGTGCCAAAGCACATCGCCACTGCTGGACTGGGGACTCAGGAGTGCGGCAAAAATCCCCAATATTGGCAAAGCCAATACCAAAGATAGGAGTATGGGTGTTATTCGTGGTCGCAAGATGGGATAATTATAAGAATGATTATCGATACGCAAGCAATTCATTTAAATATTAAGGCCATTGACGTGGGTTACCCAGGCGAAAAGTCTGGCAGTTGGAACCATGTCGTACAAGGCTTGAGCATGCATTTGGAGCATGGCAAGATTGGCTGTTTGCTAGGGCCTTCAGGGTGCGGTAAATCAACTGTATTACGTGCAATTTGTGGTTTTGAACCCATTCAAAATGGCAGCATCACACTGGATAAACAAATTGTTAGCTCAAAAGATTTCTCAATTGCCCCAGAAAAAAGACGGGTTGGCGTGGTTTTTCAAGACTATGCTTTGTTCCCACATTTAACCAATGCTCAGAACGTGGCTTTTGGCTTAAGAGAGTTAAGCCAAAAAGAAGCTTTGCACAAGGCAGAGGAATGGCTTGAGCGTGTGGGTTTGGATAATGTTGGGGATCGCTACCCTCATGAACTCTCTGGCGGTCAACAGCAACGCGTGGCCTTGGCTCGTGCCATGGCACCAGAACCAGAGTTACTGCTTTTAGATGAGCCGTTTTCAAATTTGGATGTGGACTTGCGTGAACGCTTGGCTGGAGAAGTCAGAGATATTCTGAAAGCCAACGGCACAACTGCTTTGTTGGTGACACATGATCAATTTGAAGCATTTGCCATTGCTGATGATGTTGGCGTGATGGTGGATGGTCGCTTGATTCAATGGGACAGCGCTTATAACCTCTACCACCGCCCTGCCACGCGCTTTGTTGCTGACTTTGTAGGTTATGGTGTGTTTGTTCCAGGAGTCACCAAACCAGGCCCATCAGTGGAAATTGAATTATGCTTGCTACCTTTACCCCAAGAGAATTATGGCCTGCCCAATGAAGAAGTTGATGTTCTTCTGCGCGCCGACGACATTGTTCATGATGATGACAGCCCTCTTCAAGCAGAGGTCATCACCAAAGCTTTCCGTGGCGGAGACTTCTTGTACACGGTTGAACTAGATTCTGGTCAACGCTTGCTGACCATGGTGCCCAGTCACCACGATCACGCGATTGGTGAAAAGATTGGCATCAAATTAGTGGCCGATCACGTGGTTACTTTTAGCAAGTAGTAGAATTCTGATATGCAGCAATATCTAGATCTCATGAGCCATGTTTTGGCCAAAGGAACCCACAAATCAGACCGCACTGGCACGGGCACTGTTTCAGTATTCGGCCATCAAATGCGTTTTGATTTACAAGAGGGCTTTCCGGTTGTCACCACCAAAAAGTTGCACCTCAAATCAATCATCATTGAATTGCTTTGGTTTTTGCAAGGCAGCACCAACAATAATTGGTTAAAAGAGCGTGGTGTGAGTATTTGGGATGAGTGGGCCAAAGAAGATGGCGAACTGGGTCCTATCTATGGTTATCAGTGGCGCTCATGGCCAGCACCAAATGGCGAACATGTTGATCAAATCAGTCAGTTGATGGAACAGATTAAAAATAATCCTGACTCGCGTCGTTTAATTGTTTCAGCTTGGAATGTTGCTGAAATCCCGCGCATGGCTTTACCACCGTGCCACGCTTTCTTTCAGTTTTATGTGGCCGATGGCAAACTCTCTTGCCAACTCTATCAACGCAGTGCTGATATTTTCTTGGGCGTACCTTTTAATATTGCGAGCTATGCACTATTGACTCATATGATTGCTCAGCAAGCTGGCTTAACGCCTGGTGAGTTTATTTGGACAGGTGGCGATTGCCACTTGTACTCTAATCACATGGAGCAAGTGAATCTTCAGTTATCACGCCAACCATTGCCTTTGCCACAATTAAATATTCGCCGTAAACCGGCTTCTATTTTTGACTACGAATACGAAGACTTTGAACTGGTTGGTTATCAGCACCACGACCCGATCAAAGCTCCTGTAGCCATTTAATCAAAGGATAGCTGTGGAATTAGCCATCATTGTTGCGCGCGCTAAAAATGGCGTGATTGGTGTAAACAACACACTGCCTTGGCATTTACCAGAAGATCTCAAACACTTTAAAAATACCACCTTGGGCTGCCCCATCATCATGGGCCGCAACACTTGGGTATCTTTGGGTCGCCCACTGCCTGGCAGACGTAATATCGTGGTGAGTCGCAACCCAGAATTTAAAGCTGAAGGTGCAGAAACTTTCACATCATTAGAGGATGCGATTGATGCGTGCTCTGGTGTTGAAAAAGCTTTCATCATTGGTGGCGCACAAATTTATGATGAAGCTTTGATGTATGTGGATAAATTGATCATCACTGAAGTGGATATCGATATCGACGGCGATGCTTTTTTCCCTGATGTCGACGATATGCTCTGGGAAGAAGTTTCGAGAGAAGAGCATCACAATGGCACGCTGGCCTACGCCTTTGTGACCTACATTAGCAAGCTTTAATTAGTAAGCTTACTTAGTTAAATTCAGCGACTAATTAATTGCTGAACTAGCGACCGCCCACGGTCATATTTTCAATCAGTATTGAACCAGTCTCTTTCGTGCCACGCACCAAAGTGTCTGCGCCGATGGCCACGATTTGCTTGAACATCTCTTTTAGATTACCCGCAATGGTGATCTCTTCAACAGGATGAACAATCACACCGTTCTCAACCCAATATCCAAATGCCCCGCGTGAATAATCACCGTTCACGTAGTTAACACCCTGGCCCATCAGATCAGTGACCAATAAACCAGTGCCCATTTTTTTCAACATGGCTGGCAAATCATCAAATGGTTTTGTTAAGCGGCTTTTAAATTGCAGTTGATGAGAGCCACCAGCATTGCCGGTGCTTTGCATACCCAATTTTCTGGCAGAGTAAGTGGATAAGAAGTATCCCTGCACAATACCCGCATCAATCACTTTGCGCGAACGTGTTCTCACACCTTCTTCATCAAATGGTGCGCTGCCGGTTAAACGAGGTATGTGCGGCTCTTCTAATAAATCAATGTGTTTAGGAAAAATAGTTTTACCTAAACTGTCTTGCAAGAAGCTAGACTTTCTGTACAAAGCTCCTCCAGAGGTGGCCTGCACATAAGCGCCCACCAAGCCAACGGCTAATGGGGCTTCAAATAAAACGGGGCAATGTCTGGTAGAAATAGATCGTGCGCCCAATCTTGCCAAAGCTCTTTTGGCGGCATAAGCGCCAACGTCTTGGGGTCTGGCTAAATCTTCTGGTGCACGAGCAGTTGTATGCCAATCATCACGCTGCATCGCTGCGCCTTGCTTACTTGTTGCGCTGGCGATAGGGGTGCAGGCGATGTAATGACGCGAGATCGCATAGCCACCCATGAATCCATTGCTGGTGCCCAACATGAAATGTGACTGCTGTGCAGAAACAGTTGCGCCATCACTGTTGGTGATATTTTTACTCACAGCAAAAGCACCTCGCTCAGCATCTCTGGCAATTTCTACCGCTTGGGCAGTATTGATTTTCCAAGGATGGTACAAATCCAAATCTTTGGGATTTTTTTCTAATAGATCTGCTTCAGCCAATCCCGCACAATCATCCTCAGCGGTGTGTTGCGCAATATGAAAAGCTGCTTTAACGCTCGCCCTTAAAGATTCTTTTGAAAAATCACTGGTCCCAGCATTGCCACGTCTTTGGCCCATGAACACCGTGATGCCCGCTTGTTTATCAAGATTTTGCTCAATGGTTTCGATATTGCCTTTGCGAACCGAGACCGATAAGCCACTGCCCTCAGAAAGCTCAGCGGCAGCATCTGTTGCCCCTAGGGCCTTGGCTTCAGCCAATAAAAAAGAGACTAATTCTTGTAATTGTGTGGGTGAATGTGAAAACATTCCGCAATCATAGCTAGAATTGACGTATGAGTGCAAAAAATACCAATACTAAAAATACAAAACGCCAACATCCAGACGAAATTTGGATTGGTTTGATTTCAATTTCAGACCGTGCCAGCAGTGGGGTTTATCAAGATGAAGGCATTCCAGCCCTCGAATCTTGGTTTGCCAAAGCCTTGAGCTCACCTTGGCACGTGGAGTCTCGCTTGATTCCTGATGAAAAAGAATTGATTTCCAAGACCATTCAAGAACTGGTTGATGATGTTGGTTGTGACTTGGTTTTAACCACTGGAGGCACAGGGCCATCCAGAAGAGATGTGACGCCCGAGGCAACGTTGGCAGTTGCCAGCAGAGAAATGCCGGGCTTTGCAGAACAAATGCGCCAAATCAGCCTTAAATTCGTTCCAACGGCGATTTTGTCTAGGCAGGTTGCCGCTCTTCGCGAAATCGACAATCATGCAGCTTTGATCATCAATCTTCCGGGGCAACCAAAAGCCATTCAAGAAACCTTAGAGGGCCTAAGGGATGCTAATGGCAAATCAATCGTTCCAGGTATTTTTGCTGCTGTGCCTTACTGCATCGATTTGATCGGTGGCCCCTATGTAGAGACCAATGAAACCGTGATCAAAGCATTCCGCCCTAAATCAGCGATCAGAGCAAAGTAAGAAGGTTGAGCTTATTACCTCAAGCCAAGGTACAGGCCGATAGGCACAAAAATCATCGCGGATAAGTTGCCAAGCAAAACAATCGAAGCAACCAGTTCAGGATCTTGCTTGTTACGATCAGCCACCAAGAAATTCAATACTGCTGGTGGCAAGCTCGCAAACACAAATAGAAGACCTTTTTGAAGATCAGTCATTTCAACAAACGGTGCGATGATCAAAGCCACTGTTAGGCCAACAATCGGACAAATTGCTGCCCCTAAAAATCCTTCACGCCAATGTTTTAAATTGGCATCTTTCATGCGCACACCCAAAGAGAACAACATCAAGGGCACAGTGGCATCACCCAATAATTTGATTGATTGATACAGGGGCTCTGGCAAGGTGTAAAGATGTTTGGTGCTTGAAAGGAAAATGCCCAAGATCGTGGCGATCACCATCGGATTAGCAAACACGCCTTTCACCGAAGCTCTGGGGTTGACCAACTTGACCCCCAGCGTGAAGTGCATCAAGTTAGAGATCGCAAACAATGCAACTGCAGGGGCCAAGCCCGCTGTACCAAAAGCAAATACCGCCAAAGGCAAACCCATATTGCCGCAGTTATTGAACATCATGGGGGGTACAAATGTTTTAGGATCCATGCCCGAGATCTTGGCAATCGGCCAGGCCAAAATACCAGAACCTAAAACCACTGCAACGCCACACAGCAACAAGTTCCACTGATCGAGTAATTCAAAATCTTTGCTCACAAACGCAGAAACCACCAGAAGCGGTGCAATCACATCCAAGGTTGCACGATTGATGCCTGACATATCAGGGTGAGCTTTACGACCATATAACCAACCCACCAAAATGATCAACACCACCGGTGTGATGATGGCAGCGATTCTTAAAAACATATTGGCGTCTTGAGAAAGCATATTTTTCTTTTATTGAGTTTTTTCTTGGTTACTTATTTCTTGGTAGTTTTTTGGTTTACTTATTACCTAATTACTTAAATATGTGCTTAGTTGCCCTCAACGATTGGTTCATCGCCAATGGTTGGAATAAATAGTTTTTCTCTGTAATAACGCAACTCTTCTACTGATTCAATGATGTCAGCTAAAGCAGTGTGGGCTTGCTGCTTTGAGAAACCCTTGGCAACTTCAGGCTGCCAACGTTTGCATAACTCTTTAATAGTTGAAACATCAATATTTCGATAATGAAAGTAGGCTTCTAGATTAGGCATGTAACGATTCATGAAGCGGCGATCTTGATGAATGGTATTGCCGCACATCGGAGAAATACTTGATTTTACATGCTGCTTTAAAAATGCCAAACATGCTGCCTCGACATCCGCCTCAGTCAAGGTAGACGCTTTCACTTTGTCAATCAAACCAGATTTACTATGTGTGCCTTTGTTCCAAGCATCCATGCGATCTAAAACAGCATCTTCTTGATGGACCACCAAAACAGGTCCTTCAGCAACAATGTTCAAATCTCCATCTGTCACGATCATGGCAATTTCTAAAATACGGTCTGTTTCTGGCAAAAGACCAGACATCTCCATATCTACCCACACCAAGCGATCGTTTTTTCTGGTTGTGCTCATTTGTATTTTTTGCTTCCTGTTATTTTTTACTGCAGACGCGTTGTCAATCGGTTGATTTTATTTGGTTTCATGAGATTTGATACAAAACGACTATCTCCATCAATAAAACAGCATTTTGGTGATTATTACACCTGCGGGGTTATTGTCCCAATTTAAGAATTTCAAAGGTACTTCAATCGTTTTAGCAGCCAGTTTCTAATGTCTGCTATCTAAGTAGGCCCTTTATTCATTGAACTCATAGTTGTGTAAAAATAGCTTCATTACTTAGATTCTTCCATCAGGTTCTCAACATTTTTAGCGAACTCATGACATTTACTTTGATCTTTCTTTTGGGCTTAATCCTCAGTGTTGTAACTCGATACTATTTGGCTTCACGCCATATGCGGCACATTGCTGTGCATCGCGATCAGGTTCCAGCAGAATTTGCCAGCAAAGTAACACTCACCGATCATCACAAAGCGGCTGATTACACCATGACAAAATTACGTCTTGGTTTATTCGAGATTGCCCTATCAGTGGCTATTTTGATTGGTTTCACACTGCTGGGTGGCTTGCAACTTCTGCATAACTTCACTTTGGATTTATTGGGGCCTGGCGTTCCACAGCAAATAGCTTTATTGGTATTCATTAGCTTGATCACAGGCATCATTGATTTGCCTTTTTCATGGCATCGTCAGTTCGGTATTGAAGAGAAATTTGGCTTTAATAGAATGACACCGGCCTTATTTTTTGCAGACATGTTCAAGGGTATTTTGTTGGGCCTTGCCATCGGCCTGCCACTCTTATGGGTGGTTCTGACATTGATGACAGAAGCTGGACAGTATTGGTGGGTCTGGACTTGGTTTGTATGGGTAGGCTTTAATGCATTGTTGCTGTGGTTATTTCCGACCTTCATTGCACCTCTATTCAATAAATTTAAACCGCTCGAAGATGGTCCTTTAAAAGATCGCATCGAGGGCTTACTCAAGCGTTGTGACTTCACCAGCCAAGGTCTTTTTATCATGGATGGCAGCAAGCGCAGTGCTCATGGCAACGCTTATTTCACAGGCATGGGTAAGGCCAAACGCATTGTATTTTTTGACACTTTGATCGAGCGTTTAAATCCTCAAGAAATCGAAGCAGTCTTGGCCCATGAATTAGGACACTTCAAACGTCAACACATTCGTAAACGCTTGATTCAGTCATTTGCTTTGAGCTTTTTAGTGCTTGCCTTGTTGGGGTGGATTTCAACCAAAGCTTGGTTCTATTTAAGCTTAGGTATCACACCAGACTTGAATGGTTATAACGCTGGTCTGGCATTGGCATTGTTCAGTTTGGTCTTCCCTGTGTTTGGTTTCTTTTTGACGCCTATCAATAGCATGGGTTCTCGCAAACATGAATATGAGGCAGATGCTTTTGCCGCAGAGAAATCTTCGGCCAATGATCTGATCACTGCTTTGGTCAAGTTGTATCAAGACAATGCAGCAACGCTCACACCTGATCCACTGTATTCAAAGTTTTATGACTCTCATCCACCAGCTCCTCTGCGCATTGCTCACTTACAAAGTATGGCAGTAAGATAGTTTGATGAAATCATTCAAAGCCCTTCTCGTTGCCTCGTATGGTCGACATTATTTGGCCAGAGCAATTGAAGGTGAGGCAGGCATCAGCGCCCAAGCTTTGTATCAAGTGACTTCGCGTGGCAAGCAACATTTGAGTGCCGTTGGCGATGTCTTGGAAGTTCAAGAAACCGGTCCTGAGCAAGCTGTGATTGAAAAAATTACTGAGCGCAAGAATCTGCTGTACCGCTCAGATGCGTATAAAAGTAAATCGATCGCTAGTAATGTTGATCAAATCTTGATCGTACTTGCAACTGAGCCAGGCTTTTCTCCAGACCTCTTGGGTCGAGCAGTGATCGCTGCTGAAACAGCCGGCATCATCCCCAGAATCATTCTTAATAAATGCGACCTACCTAATAAATTGGCTGCTGCTCGCAAGATGCTTGAGCCCTACATTGCGATGGGTTACCCCGTTCATGAAATGTCAGTCAAACATGACCCTGCCTCAGTAGAAGCTTTACTGCCTCATGTTCAGGGCCGTGTATCGGTGTTGGTTGGTCAATCAGGCATGGGCAAGTCCACTCTGCTGAATTTTTTGATTCCTGATGCGGCTGCGCAAACTCAGGAACATTCTAAGAAGTTAGACAGTGGCAAACACACGACCACTGCTTGTCGTTATTATGACTTACCTGCTGGTCAACAAAATTTTTCTGCCGGCTCTTCGGCCAACTCTTTTGCTGGTGCATTGATAGACTCACCAGGGTTTCAGGAGTTTGGTTTAGCTCATCTCTCAGAGAGTGAGTTGCAACATGCTTTTATTGAGTTCAGGCCATTGCTAGGGAAATGCAAGTTTCATAACTGCAGTCATGGTGATGAACCAGGCTGCGTTGTCAGAGCTGCTGTAGATGCTGGAACGATTTCAGCGCAGCGGGTGGAATTGTTTCGTCAACTGCGACATGAATCCCACAACGCAGATACTATCCAAGCCAAACTGAAATAGTCATCAAAGCAATCAGCGTTAGCCAAAGAATCACTGCGCGCCAAACCAGGCCAACCGCAGAGCGCAGACTGCGCAAAGATGCTTCAATACCCAAATCATAAATCGGTGGCTCTCCTGATTCAGCCATGCGCAAGGCTTCATCACTGTCTGGCTCAGGTAGTGGCGAACCTAAGCGAACACCTAATGCACCAGCCCCCGCCGCCAAAATAATGGCCTCAAGCTCATTACTCCACTTGCGTAAATGAAAGCGCCATCCGTAAATCGCATCCTCAAAATTACCCACAATGGCAAAACCAATGGCTGTTAAGCGTACCGGTATCCAATCAATCACTTGGAACAAACTTCTGGCTGCACTGCCCAGAGAACTGCTCGCTTGCGCAGGCCAACGTTGCGCGGCTAATTCACTTAAGCGATACAAAACAACACCAGCAGGGCCAAAAGGCAACATGAACCAAAAGATTGGGCCAAAAACATGACGGTGGGCACCGATGATGGCTTGCTCAAGGGTCAAACGAATCACCTCAGACTCGCTCATGGTTTCAGTGTTGACGCCCGCACCTTGCCACTCAGCAAGCAGTTGTCGCGCAGTATCTAGATCACGATCAAGCAAGGCTTCATGAATGGCTGTGAATGGATGGCTGAATTGCCTGAATCCTAAAAATAAATAAACAATCAGTACATTCCAAATGAATGCCAACATTGGTTGTGTTGCGAGTAAAACAATGTGGATGGCCAACACAAGAACAACTGGGGGAATCAGGGCAGCCACACAGGCCAAACGGCCACTGCGCTCTGCACCAGAGTCGATATTTTTAACTATGAAATCTAACCAGCCATGGGTGATGCGATGAACCCAGTGATTTTTTTCAACTGGCTTGCATTGCTCAGCAATCAGAGCGAAGAGAAGTGAGAAAAATGTCATGCTTTTAAAAAGTGGTAAAGATTCCGTAGCATACCCGCAGTTGCTCCCCAAATGAACTTATTTTCATAGGGTATGGCATAAAAACGACGGTAGCCCTGTGGGCTTTGCCACATTCTTTGTTCATGATAATGAGGGTTCATTAAATACTCCATCGGCACCTCAAAAATATCTGCCACCTCAAATTCATCTGGCTCATACGAATGACCTGCATCAATCAAGCTCACCACAGGAGTCACCTGATAACCTGTGATGGTCAAGTAATGCGGCAATGAGCCGAGCACTTCCACTCTACTGGCCGGCAGTCCAATCTCTTCTTCCGCTTCTCGCAAAGCGGTATCTATAGCTGAATTATCTCCTGGATCGCAGCGCCCTCCGGGGAAACTGATCTGCCCTGGATGATCGTACAAATGGGCTGTTCTTTGCGTGAGGAGAATTTTTAATTCATTCTCATGCATGATCAAGGGGATTAATACTGCGGCAGGCATGAGCTCATTTCCGCGCCCCGCCTTGAATGATCCTTCTCTAGCCAAAGCCGCTCGATTTTCATCAGTGACCTCAGCTTCCCACTGCTTATCCTGAGTAAACCTCAGGCGCAAGGCATCAGGCGTCAATAAACTTTTTTCAATGGCAGGCATATGACTATCGCGAGATACGATCGGCACCTCTCTTGGGTCAAAAATAGACTGAGAGGCGTCCGAGGCTTTAGGTAAATGATCTATTGAACGTGACATGAGTTCTAGTTTATCTGAAGCTAGATGCTTTTTAGTTCTTCAAAAAGCACAAAGGCAGCCTGAGCTGCCTTTGTATAAAAAATTGAAACTGATTATTCAGCCGCAACTTCTTTTGTACGAGCTTGAAGCTTCTCTTTGATACGTGCTGATTTACCTGAACGATCACGCAAGTAGTACAACTTAGCACGACGTACATCACCACGACGCTTAACTTCAACGCTAGCAATCACTGGTGAATAAGTTTGGAATGTACGCTCAACACCTTCGCCAGATGAGATCTTACGAACGATGAAGCTTGAGTTTAAACCACGGTTACGCTTGGCAATCACAACACCTTCGTAAGCCTGCACACGTTTACGTGTACCTTCAACAACGTTCACACTAACAATCACTGTGTCACCCGGCGCAAAAGCTGGAATGGTTCTGTTA